>NZ_JAAAHR010000055.1:0-48793 GCF_009908215.1 Nonomuraea sp. K271
CACCACGCCCACTTCCCCCCCGAACCTCCACGCACCCCGCCACGACACGACCGCGTACGGAGGAAGTTGCGTGCGCCGAAGAACCGGGCAGTGCGTGTGTGGTACGCGATGGGTATCCGGCCCGGGACAAACCGGTGTCACGTACACCTCTGAAGTCCGCTATCCTTCTGTCTGTCGCCGCGAGAGCGGAAGACACGGCAGGTTGCCCGAGTGGCCAAAGGGAGCGGTCTGTAAAACCGTCGGCTCAGCCTACGCAAGTTCGAACCTTGCACCTGCCACACCAGCACGAAGAGGCTCGTCACCAGCGGAAACGCGGTGACGGGCCTCTCGCGTTGTGTCCGGCCGTCTACGGCTGAGACCGGCGCTCTACGGTTGATCGTTCCCTATACGTTCCCAAAGGATCAAGGTCTGCAGATCATGGTCGTTCCGGCGAAGGCAACGAGCGGGTTCATCCCGCTGGGGACTCACGTCTTGCAGCGACTGACGTCTGATGGGTACCTGGCGACGGCGCCGATTCCACAGCGTCAACATGACCGCCGCCAGCCCAACGTCCCGTGATCAGCCATAGCTCGTAGTGGACCAGCCATTCAGCAGTCCACGGCAAGATCGTCTTGGCCAGCAACATGTCATGGCTCCACTGGCCTGGGTAGTACAGGCACAGTTCGTTCTCAGGGTAGACATGAGGCAGCGCATTGGCGTTGTGATGGAGAGCAAGCGGGGGATCGACCACGGTGACGTGGGGTCTGCGGGCATGCCGATAGACCACACGAACCGTGTAGATCCGGCTGGCCGGTGTTGGTTGTAGCTGGACGAGGCACCTGAGCTCGCCGCGACGCACAGTGCCACGTGCACCCGGGAGCACGCTTACGATCGCGGCGAGCTGTTGGGCGAGGTTAATCGTGCGTGGCGGCACGGTCGCCATGGAAGACGTGGTCACGGACGCGAGGTCCGACGGCTGTCGCGGTGAGCAAGCCTGTGGGAGCCATGTACTGGGTGCCGGCCTGCCGCTGTTCTAGCTGTCGCTCGCCCATGCGCTCGAACGCCTGCATGATGGGCGCGGACGCGAAGCTCTCCGACATGCGCTTGGCCATGATGTCCAGGCCCTTGGCCTCCATGCGGACGAGTTCGGAGAGCACGGAGGAAATGTCGCGGCGCCAGTTGAGGAAGGCCTCGCGCCGCTCGGGGTATTCGTTCCACTTGTCCGTGAAGTTCTCCTCCTCATGCGCTGGGTTCGGCACCCACCACGTGCCCTTGCGATTCTCGACGAAGGCCAACATGCGGCTCAGGACGTTGGAGGTGGCAGTGAAGAGGTCACGCTCGCCGTTGTAGGCCCGGGCGGCCAGCGTGGTGATCAAGATCGACGGGGGTCGGTTGTCGGGGTCGTTGGCGAAGCGCAGCATGCAGTGCCACTTGAGGACCTGGACGGTGCGTTGCAGTGTGGTGCGAATCTCCCATTCGGGGACGTCGGCTACGTTAACGTGCCGCTTCGTGGCAGCCGCGATCAGGTAGGCCTGCATCTCGCACCGACGCTTGAACCATTCGGCATATCCGATCGGGTTGCTGTGTTGCCACCAGCGCAGTTCCCTGTCGGTGAGCAAGATCCCGGTGGGCGGGTACTCCGCGTCGGGGATGCTAGGCAGCACGTCCAGGTGGAAGCCTTCGTCTGAGTAGTCAAGAGTCCAGCAACGCCGACGTTCCTCGATTCCCTTAGGCGCGCCATGCTTGCCGTGCTGCTTCTTCCAGCGCACATATTTGGACAGTTCGTCCCCGATTCGCTTCTTGAGGTCGAACTGAGTGATGCTCTCCTTGACGATCGGCAACCGGCAGACCAGATCGATGTCGTACTCGCCGCGCGGGGTGTTGGGTCGTACGACGGTGCCGAGCAGGAACGAGCCCTGTGCATATATTCGCCAGTCCGGGTTGCCGTTCTCGGCTAGCCAAGTTCCTACGTCCTCATACTCGCCTACCGTGCGCTCGTAAAGGTGGGGAGCTATGTCAAGGGTCTCGACGGCGCCGTCGAGCAACATCGACAGCATCTCTTCCAGGGTGTCCAAGGTCAGTCCTTTCGGGCTTTGTAGTAGGGGATATACGGTGCCGCGTCGTGGTCAGCGAAGCAGCGGGTGAAGCTCGGGGAAGCACTGCGGCTCTCATGGCCGGCCAGTCCGATCAAGGCGTCAGCGTCGACCTTGTCCAAGGCGACGGCCCCAGTGGGAACCGTGGGATTGAGACGGAGGACGTGTTCCTTGCCGATGAAGTGTCGTAACTGTTTGGTGGCACTCTCACTCTGTGCGCGCATCAGCATCTCCACGGCATCGCCAGCCCACGGCAGCAGGCCGCCACGATCCAGACGACGGCTTCGGTTGCGCATGTCGGTCGTGGTGCCGAGGCTGAACACCCGAATGGCGCTCAAGGGAAGACCGAGTGGACCGATCGCCTCGGTAAGAGCGACCATGCAGGGGTTGTTCGCCCAGATGCCCCCGTCGATCAGACGGGCGCCGTCCAACGGCATGCCAGGCAGGTATGTCGGGGCGGCTGAGGTAGCTAGGGCGACATCGACAGCGCGCTCGCGCCAGTCGCGCTTTAACGTAGGCAGGTGTGGGGTGCGGAACAGGTAAACGTCGTTGGCCCCGATGTTGTACGAGGTGATCACGAGGCGCTTGGTGCTCTCGCCGAAGGTGCGGTTGCCGAACACCTCGATGAGCGCGGCGCGCAGTGGGGCCACGTGGTACTTCGCGCGCACGAGGTGCCGTAGGCCCCGAAGATGAGTGCGATCGCGAAAGATGCGGGGCCCGTGCTGGGTGTAGAACTCAAGCACCTGGCGCGGCGACAGTCCCAGCCCCAGGCCGAGGGCGATGATGCCCCCGGTGGAGGTGCCGGCGATCAAGTCGAAGTGGTCGACAATGTGGGCGTCGAGATCTTCTTCGAGTCGTGCCAGGACTGCGGCGGAGAACATCCCCCGCAGGCCTCCGCCGTCCAGGGACAGGATCTGAAATCGATCAGACACCTACCACCGCCCAACCACGCGTGACCAATGGACCGCTCCCTCCGACACACCCGACACTGTTGATCGTACTTAATATCACAACACATGTTTCCGTGTTGGTTTCTACACTGAAGGAGTAACGATGTGTCGTGCCTTCGCGGAGCACTACACCCTGTCAGCCAAAATGTGGAGGGCAAGATCGGGCTAGGAGGATCATGAGCACGCTGGCGTTCGAACGAACGCGTCTTCGAGTCGCCCGAGAGTTGGCCAGGCTCAGCCAGGCACAGTTGGCCGCTGCCGTGGGTCTCTCTCCGGCGGCGGTCAGCCAGTTCGAGAGTGGCGCTGCCCGGCCGAGTCCAGAAACGATCACTGCCTTAAGCATGGCCTTGGCTGTGCCGATCAGCTTCTTCCATCAGCCGATCGCTGAGACCCATGAGGGCTTTTTCCGATCATTGCGCCGTACGGCAGTGGCGGACCGTCGCCGTGCCAGAGCCATCGCGCACGTCGCACACGACGTGGCTGTCCATGCTGCTGCGGCGGGGAGATTCGCGCTGGCTGATGTGCCAGAGATGCGAACCTCTGGACTCAGCGTTGCCGTCGATGAGATAGAGAAGATCGCGGGACAGGTTCGCTCCCAGTGGGGCCTGGGGCCTGGCCCTGTCGACAATGTTGTTGAGCTCCTTGAAGATCATGGTGTGGCTATCATCCGCCTACCGCTCGACAGTGCCGACGTTGACGCCTTCTCGCTGCCATTTCCGGATCACCCCGTCGTAGTGCTCGGTACGGACAAGAACGATCGTGCTAGATCGCGTTTCGACGCCGCTCACGAGCTTGCGCACTTGGTTCTCCACGGTGAGCAAATTTGGGGGGTGAAGGAAGTCGAAACCCAAGCCCATCAGTTTGCGGCCGCGTTTCTCATGCCAGCGGATGAGATACGCCACCACTTGCCGACGAAGGTCGATTGGCCTCGGCTTTTTGAGCTGAAGCGCTATTGGCAAGTCTCCCTGGCTGCTCTTCTTATGCGGGCACGCACGCTCGGTCGCATGAGCGAGAACACCTATCTCACCGCCATCAAGGCGGCCTCGGCGCGAGGGTGGCGGCGGGTCGAACCCGTACCGCTCGGCATACCTGAGCAGCCGCAGCGCCTTCTAGAGTTTTTGGCATCGCCAGCGAGCCACTCTGTTCGGAGCCTTCTGCCTCACGATACGTTGGCCAACATTACAGTGGCGACAAGTAGTTGACTCTCAGCGTTGGTCTTGCCGGATACTCAAAAGCGGAGTTTGCTAGTTCGTGGAATGAGAGGCAAGACTTTTTGCCTGTGCGGGTGCAGGTCTCTATCGACCTTGGGTATTTATCTGATCGAGGCCTGTTCTAGCTGTAGCCACGAGCTCAGCCGTGAAACATGACGGGTTACCGGTGATCAAATGAAAGATCCCCCATCATTCCGACATTGTCAGACGGGTGGATCTTCGCGGTCAGCTTTTCTACGGCTTCGCGTACTTCGTCACAAGGGTTCGCTGTCGGGATGGCCTCAGTCCCGAAATCGATGTCAGCGTAGCACGGCCTATGAGGAAGGCCAGCATCAGAAGAAGCAGCACCAGAAGAACCCAGTGGAAGTTGGCGACCAGCCAGGAGTCCTTGTCTGCATCTGGTGGATGGGCCTCGGGACTGGGAGGAACTTCTGTCCCTTCCGCCACAACTCTATGACGTTGCTGGTGGACGATAGGTCTACACGGTGTCCGGATGTGGACACAGACGGCCAAACAGAGTGTCACCGAATCCAGAGACGTGTGGCCTTGCCATGAGGTAGGTTCGAGCTCATAGGCGGCGACCTATTCGGATGGTCATAGAGCCGCCCGTCCTACTAGGAGGGACAGTGATGGCGTTGAGCCGTCTTGCCTGCGAGTTCGCGGCAGAGATCAGCAATCACGACTGGAGAGATGCTCCCTATCGCCTGGATCGGGCAGGCCATCAGTGGGAGCTAGATTCTCTTGGCAAGCGAAGCGACACGCTGCTGAGCGAGCGGGAAGCTCGCTTTGTGAAGACCAACGTGATGTGGGTTGCAGCGCAAGTCCTGGGGCATGAGGACCCGAACTTCAACATCCAGGAGTTCGCGGAGGCTTGTGGCCTTACCGGCATGTCGGAGTCCACGCTCTACTACGGGACACGGCGAAACTCTGAAGGCCGCTACAGCAAGCCTGGTTCATACGAATAGATGCTCCAGTCCCGCTCTTCTCAGCCTACGGCAGGAAAGCGGGACTTTCTTCATCTGAGCGGTGATTTCACCGAGTGGCCTTGAAGATGCGGCGCATGGCTTCGTCTTGCTGTCCATAGATGCATTTGGCGTAGACACGTAGCAGAACATCAACACTATGGCCCGCCCATTCGGCCACCTGTGGCGCTGGCACGCCAGCGTTGAGCCATGTGGAAACAGCGGCATGGCGTAGGGCGTAGGGAACCTCCATCAGGGGCGACCTAGCTTCAGACGGTGTGAAACCTCGCGCCCTGGCTTCGTGGAAGACCTTGAGGTAGGCGCGGTCGGTCATGAGGCCGCCGCGGGGGCCGATGAAGATGCGTCCGCCGGGGCCGGCGCCGAACTCCTTGAGGTGCTCGATCAGCATGTTGGACAGCTCGGGGTGGATGGGCACTCGCCGTATCTCGCCTACGGCTCGATGCTTGAGTTCCCGGCGTTCCCTCACCTTGCCGCTGTTCGTCCAGCGACTGCCCGAACGGGGCTCGGCGTTGGTGAGCCGCATTTCTCCCCAGTCGTCAGCAGGAAGGCTGACGAGGTGTTCCTGACGTAGGTCTACGACCTCTTCGGGCCGGAGTGCGGCGAAGTACATGCATCCGAAGAACGCCTTCATGCGTCTGCCTCGCTCGCTGTGGTTCTCCACTGCCTTGAGGAAGCGGCGAGCTTGGCTGATGTTGATGACGACGCGCGGGTCCACTGTCGTAAGGGTGCGCTGCTTGGCCCACTTGACGGCCTTGAGTGGGTTGGACGACAGCTCGCCGATCTCCTGGGCGTACTCCATGGCGTTGTTCAGGACCATGCGCTTGCGGTTGGAGGTGTTCGCGGCGGCAGGCTTTCCCTGCTTGGTCTGGCTGATGCGGGCCAGTACATGGCGTGTCAGCACAGCTCCTGACCCGTGCTCGGTCAGAGCGGCGAGTGGAGTGGTGTGGCTCTCCAGCCAGCGCACTATGTCCACGAACTCAGGGGGCGGTTCGGTGGTGTCCCTGACACGGTTGCTGTACGACCAGCGCAGGGCGGCGCGTATGGCCTCTCTCGGGAACGGGTGCGCATCGGTGAGCAGGGCTTCGGTGGCGTCGGTCAGAGCTTCGGCGATGCCCCGGCGGTGGTTCGGGGACGCGTAGAGCCATTTGGCCTCTACGTATCGCAGGGTGAAGGCGTACCACCTCATGGGCTCCGGCTGCTCGACCTCGCGCTGCCAGGAGGTCGGCCGTCCGGTGGAAACGGAGAACGGTTCGCCGCGACGGGCTGCCGTCATGAGTTCGGAGCGAAAGGCGTCTGCCTGCGCTGCCGTTTTGAAAGTCTCCTTCCATACCTCGCCGTCCACGTTCCACGACAGCCGGTAGGAGATGACCGCACCCTGGGCGTTCTTGCGCTTCTCGATGCTGCGGATGCGCACGTCGTAGGCGATCTCCTGCATCAAGCGGCGTCCTCTCGTTCGTTGAGCCAGCGGTCGAGTTCGGAGCGGCGGATGCGGAGTTCGCGGTTGGCGAGGGTGATGCAGCGTGGGCCCTGCTTCTTGGCTCGCCAGTCGTAGAAGGTGGAGCGGGCGATCTTGAGTTCGGCGCAGACTTCGGCGACGGTGAGCTTCTCGTCGGTGCGGGTGTTTGTCTTCAAGGGCGGTTCCTCGGTCAGGCGGAGTGCAGGGTCGGGTGGACGGCGTAGGCGGGTGATGGGCGGCGGCCGGGGCCGGTGCGGGGTGGTTCGGGTTCTCGGCGGATCCAGCCGAGTTGTTCCAGGAGGTCGAGGGCGGGTTCTAGTTCGGTGACCTTGCGGAAGCGGTTGCGGGGTAGGGCGGTGAAGACTTCGCGGACGGTGAAGCGTTCCGTGGTGGTGCGGTGGAGCCAGGCGTGGACGACGCGGGCGGCTTCAAGGTCGGGGTCGGCGCCCATGGCGTCGAAGGTGGCCAGGGCGTGGGCGGTGAAGTACTGGCCGAGGGTGATGGCGGCGTTGACGGTGTCGGTGGTGATCGGACGGCGGAAGGCGGAGTCCACATCGGTGGCCAGGTGGATGAGGCCGGCGATGCGCATGACGGCGCCGTCGAACTTGCCGGCCCAGTCGGTGATGTGGCCGAGGTCGCCGGAGTCCGGGCGCAGGCGGCGTTCGGTGGCGCGGCGGTGCTCGGTGAAGACCTCGGCTGCCTCGGTGGTCAGGGTGAGGCGAGCCGGGTCGTGCCACTCGTACATGCCGATGGTGAGGCGTTGCAGGTTGGCGTCGTAGCGGCTCGTGATGTGCTCGGGCACGGGCGCTGAGTCCACGCGCCGGTAGCCGACGTTGGACTTCGGGAGGCTGTAGAGGATGCGCCCGAGCAGGCCCTTGCCGCGGAAGCCGGGCATGGTGGCGATGTCCGAGACGATCTCCGGCTGTACGGCCAGGCCCATGGTCAGGGCGGCGTTGTCGGCGCGTTCGCTGCGGCCTCGGCGGTCGATGATGAGTGGGTCTCCGGCGTGGCCTTTGAGGAACAGGTCGAGGTTGGGCGTGCCGGAGTAACGGCCGGCGAGGGTGGCGAAGATGCCGCCCTCGGCCGAGAGGACGGCCAGGCGTCCGCCCTGTTCGACCAGAAGGCTTGCCGCCGTCTCCGGGGTGATGTCGTCGGCCATGAGGCGCGGTTTGACGGGCACCTTGATGTCTTCCACGGCCAGGGCGGCGCTCTGGGCCTCGGCGATGGCTTCCGGTGCTGCCTCTCCGCGTGCCGTTCCTGCACTTCGTGCTGCCTTCTCAGCGACTTCGACGGCCAGGCGGCGGGCTACTTCAGCCTCGGTGATCTGTGGCGTGATGCGGTCCACCAGGACGTTCTCCGCACGGGTCAAGGGTGCGGTCATGGCGCGGAAGACGGCGGACTTGCGGGAGCCGGGTGGCATGGCGACCACGACGAATAGGTTGACCGGTTCGATCCAGGAGCCGCGCACGTTGACCACGGCGCGTCCGCCTGCGGCGGTGGACAGGGCGGCCAGGGCGACGCAGCCGGCCAGGTCGGTCGGGGTCTGCGTCTCCTCGGCGACGGCGCTGATGTGGTCGGCGACCCAGGACGGGAGCGCGTGGACCGGGAAGGGTGGCAGGTCGCCGCGCTGGCCGAGCGGGGCGGGTGTCTCCCAGGGTGTGGGTGGGTGGTGCAGGTCGGTGAGCTGTTGGGTGGCGTTGCAGGTGTTCAGGATGGCCTCAGCGGTGGTGGCGGTGGTCAAGCGGCTGTCCTCCGGGGTCGGCGGTGTCCGCTGTCGAGTCCGGAGCGGATGGTGGTGAAGGCTTCGCGCAGGCTGAGGCCGGTGGCTTCGGCGGCGTTCAGCAGGCAGGCTTCGGCGAGGGCGCGCGGGAGCAGGCCGGCGGCGATGAGCTGGCCGAGGGCGAAGGCGGCCAGGTTGAGTGTGGTGTTGCGGGTGCCAGGGACGGCGTCCAGGACGCGCTGGATCTCGCCGCGTAGCGCGGCCAGGGCGTAGCCGGCGGCTCGGTCTCCGCCGCAAGCGTTCAGCACTGCGCCCGCTGAGCTGACCGATGGCTGAGTGGTGAGGTGGTCGGCGAGCCACAAAGGGAGTGGGGCCGGAGGTGGGTCGTGCAGGACGTCGTAGGAGCCGGTGCCGTCCGGCAGCGTGACGGTGCTGCCGGGGGCGACGACGTAGCCGCCCCGAGCGCGGGTGTCGATCTTCCAGCCGAGCTTTCCTGCGGTGTTGCGCAGGTCGCGGTCGGCGGGTGCGGTGAAGTACAGGTGGGTGCCGCCGCGCCGGGTGCGGACCATGAAAGTCTCCAGCGGCAGCGGCTGGCCGGCCTGCTCGCAGAGCATGGCCAGGACGTCGGAGCCGTCGTTGACGCCGGGTCGATCCCAGGCGGCGGGCGGGTGCTCGTCGGGTTTGGGCACGTCCAGATCGAGGACGACCAGGTTGGACGGGCCGCAGGCGATGCCGATGTTGAACGGGCCGCGCGTCCACATGTCGTGGATGAGCGCGGGGTCGGTGGTGGCGTGGGCCTCCCATGCGGTGAAGCCGGGCAGCGGGCGCTTGTCGTGCGGGGCGAGCGGGAAGACGTGCCAGCCGCGGGCTGCGGCGGCCAGGGCGTAGCGGGTGAGGTCGCGCATGCGGGTCTCCTGAGCGGTCATCAGCGGTCGCGGTACAGACGGCGGACGTGGGTGTAGAGCTGCCAGCCGAGGCGGGGCCGCTTGCCGGTGCCGTCGCAGGCGCGGCAGGTGCGGCTCCTGCGGCCGTCGCGGCAGCGGGTGCAGCGGCCCCATGGCGATGCGAGGCACACGATGATGTAGCTGAGAGTGACGAACGGTAGGCAGGTGGCGAGAAGGGCGATGGCGTGGTCCATGGGGGCCTCCAGGGCCGTTTCCAGGGTTTTCGCAGGTCGGGCTCTAGGCGCTAGAGCCCAGGTAGAACAGGGATTCGGGCTCTAGGGGAGCCTCTAGACCTAGAGGGGTGCACCTCTAGGTCTAGAGGCGATCGGCGAGGGCTAAGACGCCTTGCCCTTGTCGCGCTGAGTGATGGCGGTGGTGATGTCGTCGCGGGCGATGCCGATGCGGTTGGCGCCCTTGCCGCCGCTCTCCGGCGTGCCCCAGACCTGCATCGTGCGCACGCCGTACGGCTTGAGCGCCGTGGTGAGCTGGGCCGTCTTCGCTCCGCCCTCCAGCGCCGCCCACGCGCCGTAGGCGTCGGGCCGCATCTCGGCCAGGCGATCCACGACGACCTCGTTCCAAACCTTGGCCTCGGACGGCGGGACCACGGCGAGGATGTCGGCCAGCAGGTCGAAGCTGGGCGCGGCCTGCTCTGGCGTCTCGCCGAGCGCGTGGCCGCTGAGCGTTCCACGCGCCTTGCGCAGCGCGTACGCCCGGTCGGCGATGAGCTGTGTCTCCGGCGTGTTGAGGTAGGCGGCCTTGACCACCTTGGGCATCGGCGTCGCGCCGACGAGGTAGCCGGTGCCGGCGTCCTTCTCCGGGACGAACACCGTGGCGCGGATGCCGTTCTTGTACGCCGAGGTGCCGAGGATCATGTCGTTCTCCAGTTGGCCGGCCACGCGGAGGCAGAACCGGATGGAGACGTTCGCGGAGATGCCGGTGGGCAGGCTGTCGCGGTCCGGGCGCTGGGTGGCCAGGATCAGCACGACGCCCAGGGCGCGGCCCAGCTTGATGATGAACTCGGCGTCATCGCCTGCCTTGTCGCCGTACTCGGGATGGGCGAACAGGTTCTGGCACTCGTCGATGATGCAGACCAGCGGATGCAGGCCCAACGAGCGCTTGTCGGCGATCTGGCGGGTGACGCGCTTGTCCGGGCACAGGTCCGCGGGCAGCGCCTTGAGCGCGGCCGAGCGGCGCATGACCTCCTTGCGCAGCAGGGTGAGCGAGTCGGCGGCGTAGGCGATGGCCTCGTCCTCGATGCCGGAGACGTACCGGTGGCAGACCTTGTCGTACGGGTCCAGGTCGCCGGTGCCCTTCAGCTCGTGGAACCACGCCTCCACCGTGGCGTCGAGCACGATGCCGGCGGCCAGCTCGCGGATGGACGAGGTCTTGCCCTGGCCGGGCTGGGAGCCGATCAGCACGTTGTGCTGGATCAGCGGCACCGTGACCAGGCGTCCGCGCGGGTCGTTGCCGAACGGAACGCCCTTGAACACGTCGTGCGAACTGGCCCGCTTGAGCGGAGACCGTACGACCGTCTTGGACAGGTCCTTGTCACCCACCCACAGGATCAGCCGTCCCTCGTGGACGGAGGGGTCGCCCTCGGGCCAGATGCAGCCCAGCGGGCGGCGCAGCGCACCGGAAAGCTGCTTACGCCTGTCCAGCACGTCGGCCACGGTGACGCCGTACGGCAGATCGATGTCGGCCCGCCAGCCGGGGCCGTCCCGGGTGATCGGGGCGACGAACCGGATGGCGTCCTTCGGGTTCTTGGACAGGGCCTGCGTGATGCCGGCGATGCCGAGCACGCTCAGCGCGCGGACCACGATGTCGCTGGTGAGCTTCTCCACCTCGGACGCCATCACCGCGCGGTTGATCAGCGGCCTGTCGGCGGGCTTGCCGAGGATGCCCAGCAGAGCCACGGCCACGGCGAGCATCCCCCATTGGGCGGCGGTGGGCTGGTTGACCGTGACGACGGCCAGGACCAGCAGCCCCAGCAGGATGAGTCCGGTCATCCAGCCGCGCGCCCGGACACGGATGTCGCGTTGCCTGCTCAACTTCAGGTACCCGTCATAGTCGGACTTGCGGACGGCGGCGATGCGCGCGGGCTCGCCTTCGAGGTCGAACGTCCAGCGCACGAACCCGCTCACCAGGCGGACCAGGCCGCGCGGGGCGCGGGCGACGAGGCGCCCGGCGTAGAGCGGCGTGCGGATGAGCTGGTAGCCGGCCACGTGCGCGTAGTGGAGGCTGGCCCACCTCAACGTCTCGATGGCCTCCGCACGGGAGCGCAGCCACAGCGGGATGATCGGCTGGCGGGTGGTCGCCTTGCGCTCCAGGCTGGCCCGCCAGTCCGTACGGGACGGACCGGGCTGGTCCACCCTGAGCACCTCGCCTTCAAGGACGAGCGGCTCCGACTCGGACCGGCGGCCGGACCGCGCGGCGTTGAGGTCGACGATGTCCGCGCCCTTGTCGTCCGGCTGGTCGTCTTTCGGGTCGTGGTTGGGGTCGTCCGGTGGCTGCGTCATGATGAAGGAACCTCTGCTGTCTGAAGGGCGGTGGAGTGCTGGGGCGCGGTCGTTGTCTTGGCGGATGAGGCCGCGTCCCAGTCAGCGGTCTGAGCGGTCGAGGTGCGGTCGGACCGCTTCTTCTCGTGTGCGGTCGGTACGTGCGGTCCGTCCGCCTGTGCGGTCAGGGCCAGCAGCTCGGCAAGCAGCATGGCGGTAATGGCCTGATGGTGGTCGAACAGCCGTCCCGGGTAGCCGGTGACCGTCCATCCGCCTTCGCGGAGTTCGGCCGTGTTCGGGCAGGTGTCCGAGGTCATGTGCGTGTCGGTGATGGTGAGGCCCATCAGGCGGCTTCTCCTTCCGGTACCTCCGCTTTGAGCCGCGTCAGGAGCGCGCTCGCTCGGTCGGTGGAGATGCTCCGGCCGGTGTTGCGGATGGCGTCGCGGAGGCGGTCACGAGTCAGGGGCTGGCCTTGTGCGGCGAGGTTGGCGGCGATGTGCCGTCCCAGAGGCATGAGGTCTCCTACGTTCGGCGTGGGCGTCGATCGCGTACGCCGCTTGCGGTGCTTCGGCGGTGCGGGCGGCAGGGCGGCCCGCGTCGGCTCGGGCGGCGGGATCTCCAGGTGCTTGGGCGTGAGTTCGCCGAGGCGGTACAGGGCTCGCTCGCGCCTGGTCGCCTTCCAGCGCCACAGCCGGCCGTACCGGTCCTGCAGCTCTGTCTTGGCGAGGATGCGTTCGCGCTCCTGGCCGAGCGCCTCCGGATAGCTGCGGATCTCCCACAGCACCATCCGGCGCCACAGGAAGACCGTGGCCAGCGGAGCGAGCAGCCAGCGGGAGCGGCGGATGCCGTCCATGTGATCCGGCCGGGCCAGATCGGCGTGCTTGCGTACGACGTGCGCGCCCACCTCGACGGCGAACACCCACAGCAGCGGCAGCAGCGCATGGGCCACGACGGCGAACCAGTCGGCTGCGCCGAGATACGTGGCCACGTTGAGGTAGACCGTCGCGGCCGTCAGTGCCCACGGGATGAACCGCAGCCAGCCCAGCCGCATGCCGAGCCGGGCCAGGACGATGTCCAGCGCGGAGAACACGGCGATGCCGAGGTCTATACCGAGTGGAACGGTCCAGGCGAACCACCCGAACGAAGGCTCTGCCGCCGTGGCGACGCGCTCGAAGCTGTTGACGAACCCGAGCAGGCCGAGCGCTCCGGTGGCGATCGCGGTGATCTCTATCGCGGTGCGCTCGCCGTCGGTCAGCGGGCGCCTGGTGGTCATTCTCGTTGGTACGGGGCTGGTCATGCTGCTTCCTCCTCCGCGCAGTCCGGGCACACGACGAGACGGTGGTCGATGGGCTCGGTCAGGCACACCGGGCACGTACGGCCCTTGGGCGCCGTCGTCCGGATGCGCCGGCTGGGGGCGCGCTTCGGCAGGGCGAGGCGCACGTCGTACAGGTAGGCGGCGCGAACCCGGGGCGGGCCGGAAACGCGCGAGCACCACAGGACCTGCGCCTGCGGTCCCTGATCGCCCGGCCGGAGCCCCTCGGAGGCGAGCTGGCGCAGCGTGCGCAGGTGCGGCGGGATCTTCTTCCTCGGGTAGGTGGGGATGCCGTACCGGCGGCCGGACGGGTCCCAGAAGCGGGTGCGGGTGCGGCGGGCCATGTCAGGCCACCTCCAGGTTCTCCGATGCGGTGGTGTGGGTGGTCAGCTCAGCGGGCGTGCGGCCGGCCCAGATACCCGAGGTCGGACGGGCCTGCCGCGCGTACAGCTCGCAGAGCCGCAGGGCCGGGCAGGTGGAGCACACGTCGCGGGCCACGGCCTCGCGGGCGGCGCGCTCCTCGGCGCTCTCGATGGTGAGGCGCGGGCCGGTGTGCAGTTCCGGGTCGTATGTGCACTCGGGGAGCGGCGTCTCGTCGCCGCTCTGCCAGAGGGTTTCGAGGTCGGCGAGCGACATGCGCGCCGGGTGGAGCGGGCGGTTCTGGTTGTAGGCCACTGTCGGGTCTCTTTCTGGGTTTCAGTTGCTGACGGTCTGGATGAACCGGGTGACCGACTCGGTAGCGCTCACGAGCAGGTGCGCCGCCGCCTTGACGACGGTTGCCGCGCCCTCCGGGTCCTTCAGGGCGTAGAGGGCGAGGCAGATCGTGATGACGGTCGGGAGCACCTTGCGCGGACGGACGAGCATGTTGAGCCTCTCGGTTCTGACCTGCAGGGCAGGTACTAACAGACATAGAACATGTACAGCTACGGAGAGTCAAGTCCTAGGGACGGTTCGTGTCGGAGTCCTGCGGTCCTCGGCTCAGCCGGTCTTGCTGATCTAAGAGTTCCGCGCCGGGCGCTGCGGCAACACTGTGCTCGTGATCGGGACTGAATGCACAGGGGGTGATTTTTGGGGGTGATTCAAGCCCTGACCAGGAGAAACGCGGGCCGGGATTTCTCGGGAAAGCGGGCGTCCGGCGCCGTGTTCGCGCCATGATTGCGGAGGCGATCACATGCGGAGGTGAAGATGTCTCGAATGCCCAATGTGGGGCTTGCTGATGCAATGCGCCGGGCAGATTGTTCTAATTCGGGACTTGCTTCACGAGTACGACAGCTTGCGCAAGAAGAGGGCGTAACGCTGAGTTGTACGCATGTGGATGTGAAGCGCTGGCTGGACGGGGTGAGGCCGCGGCCGGCGACCGCGCGGTTCATCGCCGAGGCGCTCAGCAGGAAGGCCGGCGTCACGTTCACGCTGGACGACATCGGGTTTGCCGGCGTCGTGACTCCTGAGACGCTCGAACGCACCCTTGCTCATGGTGGCGGCATCTCCGACGTGGGCAGTCGGCTGCTGGGGCTGACGCGGCGTGACCTCGCCGATGATCCGGTGGCGTTGCAGTCGGTGGTCGTCCCCGACGCCTGGAACGAGTCGCTCATCGCGTGGCTGCTGTCGCGGCCGGAGCCGATGCCGGTACGGGAGCACGCGCGGCCTTCGGTCGGTCCGTGGGATGTGGAGACCATTCGCGCCACCACCCAGCTTTTCGCGAACATGGGCTTTCAGTTCGGTGGGGGACATGCGCGTTCGGCGCTCGTCCAGTATTACAACCGGGAAGTCGTTCCCCTGCTCGATGGGAAATTCGAGGAATCGGTGGGACGGGCGTTGTTCGCGGCGGCTGCTGAAATCACGGAATTGGTTGCCTGGACGGCGTACGACCTCGGCCGGCACGGGCTCGCGCAGCGCTACTTCCTACAAGGGCTGCGCCTCGCTCAGGTGTCCGGAGATCGCATGCTGGGCGGCCTGATCCTGGCTGACATGAGCCACCAGGCCAACTACCTTGGCCGCTACGACCAGGCGATCCAGCTCGCGCGTGCGGCGCAGGAGGGTTGTCGTAGCCACTCCACCGCGACCCCAATGGCGCTGTTCCACGCCATGGAGGCGCGTGCGCACGCCGGGAACGGCGACGAGGCAAGTTGTGCGCGAGCCCTGCTTGAGGCGGAGAAGTGGTTCGCCAAGCGCAACGTGGATGAAGATCCGTCGTGGGTCTCGTACTTCGACGCCGCCGAGCTGGCTAGCGAGGGCGCCCATTGCTATCGGGACCTGCGCCAGCCGTCCCAGGCGATGGAGTTCGTCGGCCAAGCGGTGGGGCTTTGTGATCCGATGTACGTGCGGACGCTGGCCTTCGACCGGCTGGTTCAGGCGGCGAGTTGCGTGCACATGGGCGAACCATCGCAGGCCGCGACCATCGCGCTGGAGGCCATCGACCTCGCCGGGTCGCTCAAGTCGGAGCGGTATCTCCGGTACATCAGGGACCTGCAAGCAGACCTGGACGCGTACGCGGGCGATGGGCAGGTAGCGAAGTTCAACGCCGTCGTCGCCCGGAAGTACTCACCGGAACACGATTAGTGGCGGTCAACATCAAATCGACAGCCGCGCTGAGGGATAGGCTCAGCTGCTATGCGGAGAAGGAAGGTGACGGTAGTCGCTCTTGCGCTCTCTCTTGTAGTTGGGGGTTGTGCGGAGCAACGCGAAGAGGTTGATCCCGCTGTACGGGGAGAGGTCGGCAAGATTGGCACGATCGTCTGGAAGCAGCGCTACGAAGGGGTAGAGGGGACCGCAACGGTGGTGACCGACTCTTTCGTAATCGATGTCGGAGGCAAGACTGAAGTGGCTTCCTTCAAGAAGGCGGTCGCCTTTCTCCGCAGTCGAGGCTGGGTCACCACGGCAGACGGTTCGCCGTACCGTATCTCGATGCATTCGCCCAAGTGGAAAGGGTCTAACCTGGCGGTATATGCGCTCCGCGCTGCTCAGGAATTTGATCGACCTGAGGTCAAGAAGGCCCTCGAAAAGGAGGGCGCCAAGCTAGAAGCGCTTGTCAGCGTGGTTGCCTATGTAGGTTGGTGAGTGTTCTGGCCGCGCTGGAGCCGACTCCATAGCAGGACGCCCCCTTACCGTCGCGTCGGAAGTCTTCGACTCGGGGCGATGCCGTCGGTTCGTGGTAGGTGCTCGCCGCAATCAGCAGCGGAGGCAGCGTGCGTGCAACCGCAGGGGAGAAGCCTAAGTGATCGCTGATCAGTAAGCGCTTGCGCGTGGTCCGCTCGGGTTGCCCATGGGGCGTTGTTCTTCCTCGCGTTTCACCCTTGCCGTGATTTCCTGGGTCTGCGCTCTGACGTCGTTGAGCGCTGCTCGGATCGCGGCCCGTTGCTGAGCCCACTCGTCCCGGAAGCGGTCGCCGGCGGGGCCGGCCCAGATGCTGCTGTCGCAGGTGGCGTCCACGGCTTGCAGGGTGCGTTCGATGCCGTCGGCGGCTTCGGCGATGACGCGCATGTCCGCCTGCCACTCGCTCAACTGATCAGGCACGGCCGGCTTCCTGACTGCTCAGCATGCCGGCGATTGCGGCCGAGAGGGCGGCGTGGCTCACCGGCCTGGCCGTGATGCCGGTCGGCGCGTGTGGGCTGTCCACGATCACGGCCCAGACGGCGCGGTCGGTGGCGTACGTCGTCATCATGGGACCGGGTGGGTCGCTGAGGAGCACGAGTTCGCCCACGATCCGGGCGTTGTCGATCACTGCTGCGAGGGGGCCGACGTGCTCGCGTTCCAGGGCCGAGGGGTCCAGGGGCATGCTCGGGCCGTCCCGGTCAGCCACGCCGAAGGGATCCAGCAGCGGCTGTACGAGGTCCACCGCGTCCTCCACGCTGTTGACCAGGGTGAACACGTGCATGCCGCCGGTGGTGATGCGCTCCACGAGGAGCAGGTTCGCGGTGTGGATGTGGACGTGGGCGTAGGCGGTACCGGCGCCGCTGTGCTGCTTGATCGCGAGGGTACGGTCCGCGGTACGGCGTAGTGTGAGGGCGAGGTCGACGTCCATCCTGATGTGCATGTCGATCGTGGAGGCGGGCGCGTCGCGCAGGGTGGTGGCGAGGTCCTCGATGTTGTCGATCTTGACGGTCTCGCGGGCGACGAGGGAGCGCAGGGCCGTGGCCATGGCCCATTCGCGCTGCTGGGCGTCCATGGTGGACAGGTGAGGCATGGGGACGAGGGTCTCTTCGGGGTCGAGGACGGCGAGTTCCTCGTCGGTTAATCGGACCAGGGGTTGCGTGCCGTCCTCGGCGATGGCTTCGCTGATCTGCGTACGGAACTGGGCCAGCTCCATGTCAAGGCGTACGTTCACCGTCCATCAGCCCTTCAAGCGGCGGACGTCGGCTCTCCGCACGATCCGCAGGCCGGCGATGTCGTGGTGATCCATGTCGGTGCCGGTGACGACCATGATGGGGATGTAGGCGATGTAGAAGAAGCCCCACAGCCAGCGCCGGGTCGCCTGGCCGATGGTCGGCTTCTCAAGGTCGCTCGTACGAACGGTCCGCAGACCGGTCAGCAGCTTGCCGACGCTTCCGCCCAGCGCGATCGTCAAGAGCACGTGGTTGCAGAAGGACAGCACGAGCAGCGCTCCGACGAAGGCCGGCCAGTAGGCGAGGGTCCCGTTCAGCGGGTCGCTGACGATGATCCCAGCAAGCAGTGCGAGCAGGGCGTCCACGCTGGGCGGAATGATGCGGCGGTTGCTGCTCGCCCGGGGCGGAACTTCGGTTGAGGTCATGGAGCCTCCGCACGTCAAAGGATCAGGGTCTCACCAGAACTTGAATTTCTCGATGAACTCTTTCGCGCCTTGTACGGCCTTTCCCGCGCCTGCCTTGATGTCGTCTCCCCAGGTGTCCCACGCCCAACTACCGAGGAAATAGGCGCCGGTCACGCCCAGCGCGACCCAGCCGGCCACCGGTACCGCCGCAGCCACTGCCGCTGATGCGCCGAGCGCGGTGGCGATGCTCGCGCCGCCCATGACCGCGACCGCGCCGCCAACTTGGACGGCGCCCATGCCGCGATCCACCCAGCCTTGCGCGCCGTCGTGTGTGGGTGCCACCGCTTCCTTGACGCCGGTGACGGCGGCGGCCGGGAGGGTGACACGTGCGAAGATCCCGGCACCTGGAGGGTTCCTGGTCAGGAGGCCGGCGCCAGGGATCTTAAGTCGCTTCAACGCGGCTGACAGCGTCTGCTGCCACTTCCATGGCTGTTTGTAGAGATCTTGGATTTTCCGCGCCTTGAGCATTTCTGAGATCAGCTCGGAGAGCTTGCGGTTACCGGGGAGGGCTCCCATGTAACGGCGGATGTCGTAGACCGCACGAGCGCCGGCCACATTTCTCCCTTGGGCCCATCGCCGCTGCAGCTGAACCGCGGCCTCCACACCGCTCATGATCGCCATAACCTTGAGCGGCTTGATCACCTTCTGAGCCTGTGCTTTGTGCTCCTCCCAGAAGTCCAGCACGGAGGTCATGGCTGCGAACAGCGCCGTGCCTTCCGGGTCTTTCTCAAGGAGGCCGGCGCGACGTCGAATGTCCTTGGCTTGATCTTGCGCCCATGACGCACGCGCTGGAAATGAGGCCAGTCGGCTGGCGTCGCCGTTCCAACGCTCCAGGAGCCGCCGGATCACCGCACCCTGGACCGCGAGCGATCCGCCCGTGACCTCGGCAGCGGCTGCCAGGTTCCGAGCTTGATCCGGCTTCATCCCGACGAGACTCATCGGATTGAGCGTATCGCCGAGGCCACAAATATGCGGGTAACTCGTATATCGGCAATACGGGGGCAAGCGAATGTGGCGGAACCGGCGTGGCGGCGTAATGAACGCGCCTAGCTGGGCATTTGGCAGGTGTGTAGCTTGAGTGGTAGGCGGGGAACAAGAATCTGCCGTTCCTAACCGGTATAGCGCTCAACGTTCGTGTCGTTTGCTGCGTACACCCCATTCCGGGTGTGCGAGCCGGGCACTTATCGGGGTGCTCAGAAAGCGCGCCAGCGCCGGGGTGCGTCCGGGTGCCGTAGCGAGTGCATGCGGTTGTGGAACTCCTGGGCTATGGCGTCGTTCTCGCTGACGTTCTGCATGAGCCAGGTGGTCATCTTCAGCTCATTGATGTCTCTGAGTACGGGGTAGCCGTCCCAGGCCAGGACGTCGAAGCCGTACCGCTCCGCGAACTGGTCGTACTCGGCTCGCGTGCCCCAGCCGACGGAGTGCTCAATGGCGGTGACGGCGAGGTCCGTCTCCGGTGGGCCGAAGGCGAAGCGCTCCAAGTCGATGAGCAGGATGTTTCCGTCTGCGGCTTTGATGAGGTTCTCGTTGTGGGCGTCGCCGTGGACGGCGCAGGGGGTGAGGGGGAAGGCCAGGGCGTCGTAGGCGCTTTGCAGGTCGTTCCGCCGTGTCAGGAGGAACGCTCGGTCCTCGTCGGTGAGGCCGGGGGCTGCGTGGATGCGTTCGGAGACGCGGCTGAGGATGTCCAGCGGCGGCAGGCCCAGGTCGGTGGGGACGGCCAGGCTGTGGAGTCCGCGCAGGATGGCGGCCAGGTCGTTGAGGGTCGCGGGGGAGCCGCTGTCGGGGATCAAGTGCCAGAGCGTCACCGGGTGGCCTCTGACGATGAGGGGCTGGTCGTGGGCCGTCGTTTGCGCGGCTGGGATGCCGGAGTCGTTCAGCCAGGCGGAGACGGCCACTTCCTTGCGTACGTCGTCCAGTACCTCGACGCTGCGGGCGATCCTCACGACCACGTGCTCGGTGGGGAGAGCGAACAGGGCGTTCTCGCCGAGGCGGATCAAGCGAGCGTCCTGGCTGGCCAGTCCTGCGGTTTCGCAGGTCTCGTGCAGGGTCGCCAGGGCTTCGGTGGTGGTGAAGGGGATCGAGGGCGTCTGCGATACGGTCACGTGTCACCTTTGGCTCGTGCTTTGACGACGCGGCCCATGCCGGGCCTCTTCTCGATGGCTCCTTCCGCTTCCAGGAGCGCGAAGGCGCGTCGGATGGTGACGCGGGCGACGCCGCGTTCTTGGGCGAGTACGTTCTCACCGGGCAGGACGGATCCCGGGGCGAGCTTGCCGGCGGCGATGTCCTGCCGGAGGTCGGCGGCGACCGCGTCCGCTCGAGTGCGGGCGTGCTCGGGGCCGCCGACGAACCAGCCCTTGCCGTGGACGGACGCGATGAGGCGTTCGCCGGCCAGGAGCTGCAGGGCTTGGCGGGCTGTGCCCTTCGACACTCCGAACTCGTCGGCAATGGCGGCCTCACCGGGCAGCTGCTGGCCGGCGACCAGGTCACCGCTGTCGATGCGCTTGCGGAGCGTCTCCGCGATCGTCTCGTACTGGGTGGCGGCGGTGCGGGTGGTGGTCGCTGGGTCGCTGCCCATGACGCGCCGGCCCCGGCCGGCCTCGCTCGCCACCAGTCCTGAGCGTTCCAGCTCGGCCACCGCCTGGCGGACCGTTCCTCGCGCGACGCCGTACGTTCGGGCGAGTATTGCTTCGGAGGGGAGCATGGCGCCGGCGGGGGGATCGCCTTGGAGGATGCGGCTGCGGATGTCCTGGGCTATCCGAACGTAGGTAGGGGCATCCGTCGCCTTGCTCATCGCGCTCCCTCGCCGAGGCACAGTGTCTCTAGGGTAGGGCGGGCACGCGTGGCCGGCTGGGGTTACCGGCCTTGCGTCCCTCTGTTCCTTTCCCGTGACGAGGGTGCCGGACGCGGGAGGGCAGGAGGTTGTTGCCGCGCGGCGATGAGCTGCGATCTTGCGGTGGTACGGCCGCGTTATCCGCAGAACTCCTCGGTGTGCGTACGGACCGGGATGGCGGGTGGCCCGTGTGCGCGTCGGTGGAGATCCGCGTTATGCCGCAGAAACTCGCACTTTGCAGCGGTGTCTCATGCGGCTTGTTCGCCGTCGCGTGACTCGCGAGGGCGGGATTTGCTTGCGGCGGCTTGTTCG
Source organism: Nonomuraea sp. K271 (assembly GCF_009908215.1). Taxonomy (NCBI): domain Bacteria; kingdom Bacillati; phylum Actinomycetota; class Actinomycetes; order Streptosporangiales; family Streptosporangiaceae; genus Nonomuraea; species Nonomuraea sp. K271. The sequence continues at coordinate 21,072 of NZ_JAAAHR010000055.1, forward strand.
TACTGGTGTCGCCGCTCGTGGTAGGTCAGGAGTGCTTCCCAGACCATGCGGGCCTGGCGGTAGAGCCCTCGGCCTGCCTCCTCATAGCGGCCTGGTCGGGCGGTGGGGCGCAGGATGAGGAAGAGCCCGCCTTGTGCGGCCCATTCGTAGGCGCCGCAGCATGAGGTCTCGGTGATGCGGATGCGGTCGCGGGGGCGGCGCCGGTACGGCTCCCACTGCACCGGTGGGGGTTCAGGGGGCTGGCTCAAGGGCCGCGCTCCTTACCTCGTACTTCTGCAGGTAGCGGTAGACCTTGCGGCGGCTGCGCTGCCAGGTGCACCGGTAGGCGAGCTGGATGGGGGTCTCGGCGACCAGCTCCGGGAGGATTTGGTAGGCGATCTCTCCCTCGGTGAGCTTGGGGAGTGGCTTGGCGTGCCAGAGGCCGTCGGGGGTGCGCCAGACGTAGAAGCGCCTGAACGCGCCACGCAGGTCAGGGTCGGACAGTGCTTCGCGGGCGGTGGTCATGAGGGATTGCGTCCTCCGTCCTAATTTCTGATAATTGGTTCCCTGAAAACTTGCGCGGAGAGGTGTTTGCCCACGTTAACGGTAGGGCCTCATGGCCACAAGGCTCATGGCAATATGGCCCTGTGACACTTGTGCGCTGTGATCGACTACAGCTCTGGGGTGCCGGTCTACCGGCAGGTCGCGGCTGCGATCCGCGACGACATCACGGCCGGCCGCTACCGGCCCGGAGCGTGGTTGCCCTCGGAGGCTCAGCTTTCACAGATGTACGAGGTGGGCCGCGACACCGTACGCGAGGCTCTGGCCCATCTCCGCGCCGAGGGGCGGATCACCACGGTGCGCAAGCGGGGGTCGATGGTGGCCGTTGAGCCGAAGCGCGAGCCGTACGCGGTGCCGGCCGGGGCACGGGTGATCACGCGGATGCCTACGCCGGATGAGCGGCGGGAGTTGGCTACGTCCGCTGAGCTGCGGGAGTTCGGTGGGATGCCTGAGGGCGTGCCGGTGTTCGAGGTGGTGCCGGGGCCGCGGAAGCATCGTCGGGTGCTGCGTGGGGATCGGGTGGAGCTGGTCGTGGAGGATGAGCCGCCCGGCGAGTGATGGTCGGTGGGCGGCGGTTCTGCGGATACTGCGGCAATCTGCTGGCAGCCCGTCATTCCAGCACAGGCAATCTCGGGAGCCTGTTGACCTGCGGGGACGCCTCAATTCGCATAATCTGCGGATTGTGCGAAGGCTGTGAGTCAGCAGCCGGAGAGGGACTCTACCGACGTGGACCCTGGTCTTTCTCACCTTGACGCACAGTCCTGGCGCTTGTTCGACGCGCCAGCCCGGAACAGCGTACGGTTGCATGCTGATTCAGAAACGGAAGCCGAACAGGCCGCCGTCTTCGTAGGCATCAGTGAGTCGGGTAGTCAACTCATATGGACTCGAGTTGAAACCACGTCTTTGCGCCTTCCCCAAATCATCGCTATTGATAGTCGCAATGTATTGCAACCCCTCTTCGCGAGAGACTTGTTCGGCGAGTTCGAAGGCAGCCTTGAGCTGTCGATCATCAACACCATCAAAAAGATGACTATCATGGACAAGGAAGTCGGGGCCCCTGTTGTGACGACGAGCAATGACTGCCAATGTTAGGTCGAAGCAAAAGATAACCATGCTGCCAATGCCTCGACTGTCATCATCATCAATGCGAGGCGTGATCTTCAAGCTATTTCGCCCGGCCTCAATCGCAAGGTAGCCTGCTCGTTGCTCGCCGTACAACTTCTTTGCAAACTGGTCGAAAAGAAGGGTGGCCTCACTGCTTTGCGTAGCTCGGTCCTCCAGGTCGGCCGCCATCTCGTCCTCAATCTGAACTCGCATGGCGGTTATCTGGCGAGCACTCGCCTCTAGAGCTTGTGCTGCTGCCAACCGATTCCTCAGAGCGTCTAGAGACGCTTGTTCCTGTGCGTACACGCGCTGGAGCACTGTAAGCGCCTCAAGAGCTCCCCCTTCGTCGAGTTGTCGCAGAATCTGTGCCTGTTCATCCCCTAGACGTTCTCTCTGAACTTTTCGTTCTTCGAGATTCTGTTGCACTATAGATATTTCGTCACTCAGATACCGATGGCGATTGCGTACGACGGATTCGTGAAAAGAACGGACATCTTCGAAACGGCGTCGAACCTGGTTGGAGAGCGCAACGCCCAGTTCCTGGTAGACGCGTTCTACATAATCGACGTTGACTTCGGTTGTTTCGCGGATAGCTGACTCGAGGTCCTGTAGATTTCGGCGGTCCACTGCATCTTCGTTTGTGAGTCGCCGAATCTCTTTAGCTATGGCGTCCGCACGTTGCTTCAAGTTCTCATACTCAGGAACGACCCGGAAGCTGTCTATCTGCTCTCGCAACCGGGTGATCCGCGCCTCAGCAACTGTAATTTGACCGCGGAGTTCCGCTGTGTTGCCAACAATGCGTCCCCATACCGGGTCGTTAACAGCTTTCCTCAACTGAGTTCTCGTAGCTTCTCTCGCCGAGATTTCGCGATAGCGTGTAGCGAGTCGCCAGTCCAAACCAAGCAAGTAAGCCAAGTTGCTCGCCGCAACGGCTTCAGTTTGGCGGGCATGGGTGCGAATCGGTTCGTTGAAGGCATGAGAGCTTACTCGGCGAATATAGTACGATAGAAGGTTCCGTCCGCTTATGCCGTCATGTTCATCTTTTAGGCCGAACAAAGCCGCTTCGATAAGCTGATTCCACTCCGACAGAGGGATATCGGTGCTACCAAAGTTGAGTTGCCCCTGTGTCCCAGTAGTGACGTCGTGATCAAGCTCTACCATGTTCGGATTTGTTCCCGTGCGCGTTACGCGCAGGGTGTCAGGAACGCCCGGCCAATCTAGGTGCAAACTAAAACGAATGCCACGCAGAGCCTTTTTGGTTGCTAGGTGCTTATCTGGTCGCGCCCCTAGAAGGAAGTGGAGCAACTCAATTATGCTGGACTTCCCGGCACTGTTACGGCTGTCTGTAGCAGCTGAGACGGAGGTGGTGTCTGCCACAACGATATTGAGTCCCGGGCTAAAACCAAGCGTCTTGAAGCGGGAGTCATCGGCTGTTAGCTTCCGAAGCATCTACCCTCCTAGTAACCAGGAGGCCATCTCGGGCTTCGATCAGACCCATTGCGTACAGAACATCCAGGGATAGTGTGAACCAGCTGAAAGATATAGGCGCAGGGTGACTATTTTCTAGTCTCCATGCCCGGAGTTTGTACCATGCCTGGCTAACTGATGTGGGCCCGTCGATTTGCTGCAGAATCTGGGCGCCGACGGCCAGCAGTGCGCGATCGGGGGCGATCCCTTTTGTGGGCGTGATCACTTCGCGACCCCTGGAGTTGCTGGCAGCCAGTCAGGTGAAGGCTGCTCGAATATATCGCATCTCTCAAAGAAGTACGCGAGTATAACCCAGGCGGCACGATGCACTTGTGGGTGTTGGCGGGCGTTGCCGAGAACATACTGTTCTAGATGCCAAAGGATATCTTCCGGATCGTCCAGAAGATCACGCGTTTGACGGTAATACATCGAGAAGCCGGCTGCGATCTCGTCTATCTCATGCGGGTTGATGAGTCCTGCGAAGTACTCCTCTACGAGGTATGTGTACTTCATGGCTTTTACGAGATCTTCCCGGCTCTCGCCATCGAGACCGTTGTAGTCGAGCTTCAGACCGCTGACCTCCTGCAGGTCCATCATGGGGTCGGCGGCGCGTCGCTTTTCACGAAGATGGCTAAGGAGTTCGGCTAAATCCTCTAAGCCGACCCCATACGTTCGCTCATGCACCGGAACAACGCAGCCAAGTAAATCCTCGATTTGGTCGAGACTCAACTTCATGATTTCCTGCCATAAGCGCCTTCTGCCCATGTGATCAAACTTCAGCGGCGCATGGTCTCGTGCAGCGATGGCAATTATGGACGCCATGTCAGGATGGGTTCCACGATAATCATTATGTACGAACACGAACGTGTCGAACTGGCCGTTGCGTTTCGCCTTGGCCTTTTTCAGGTCCGATGAGAACTTACTTTTAATTTTGTAGACATCGAAGACCTGTGGGGCATAGACGGCGTACAGTCTGCGGTTGTGGAGGCTGAGGCCGTCGCCGCCCTGATCGCCGATATTTCCATGTGTTCTAACATCGACATAGTCTGTATAGCGGGCTGCCATAAGGTTATGGAAAAAGTCCTCGAACGCGTTTTCGTATAAGTCTGGCAACTTGTGTAAGAAGCTCAGCTTGGCGAATGCTCTCTGCTCGAACAGCACCGCGCCTCCTCGACCGATCGTCCTTACATTGGCTATCGTACAGTTCTGGATCAACGTTTCAACTAGTAATCGCCAGTCTGTCCCGGTATGCTGGTCTGTCGCGTATGCTCTCCGTCGGTCAGGAGGACGTCAGCGAGGTCCTTACTTGTTCACTCATGAGCTCTTCTAGCAAGGATCAGCAGGTGAAGCGGTTGCTGTTTCGCCTGGTGGTGGCGGATCAGACCACGGCATGATGGATGGCTGAAGGCGGATTGCGCGAACGGCCTTGGCCGGGTGTGCTGCGTTTCCGATGCGCCCTCACGCGCGATGGTTGGCTCGCTGGGGAGTCCGTCATCCGAGGCACTCTGTCGACATGGCGCTGCGACTGCAGGGGGAGGCACGAAGTGAATGCAGTGGTCACTGATGGGCGCAGACATGTAGCTGGAGTTGCCGCTGGTTTGATAGGCGGCAGCAGACACTGACGGTTGGGTCGGCCACGCCTGATGTAAAAACCGCCAAGCGAACCTTTTAACTCGGCGATCGTGGTCAAGACACCGACCGTTTCAGCAAGGCCGTGGAAGCTCGGGAGTGATCACGCGCCGGTCCGCCCCGATGGTCCGTTGAGAGGCTCAGGTCATGACCGTTCCCTATGCGTTCCCACCATGGCTTGACCAAGCAAGAAGGTGCAGGTCAGAGGCATGTTGCGACGGGACTGTAAAACCGTCGGCTCAGCCTACGCAAGTTCGAACCTTGCACCTGCCACACACAGTTAGCGCAGCAGCTCAGAGGCCCTACGGGGCCTCTTCTGCGTTTCTGGGGTACGCAGCCAGATGTCATCGAGAGCGACCGTATGTCGGTGGCCCACCAATATGCGTGCAATGATTTTGATCGGCGTTTCCGCTGGTCGGGTGCCGATTTGGGGACTTGGGTAGCGCACTCGACTGGGATCAGATCGGTGCGCGCGACCTGCCCGGCTGTCCCACCTGCTCCGGTACGTCGGCATAGGTCGGCGTGGCCTGACCGATGATTTTCCCGTGCCGTGCTGGTCTGTACGCCGAGTAGCGACTTACAGGAGGCTGACGCCATGCGGAAACTGACCTTCGGCATGAACCTGAGCCTGGACGGCTACATCGCCGCACCAGGCGACGACCTCGGCTGGAGCGTGCCGAGCGATGAGGTGTTCCAGTGGTGGTCCGACCGGGTGGGCGCGACGGGCCTGGCGCTGTACGGGCGCAAACTGTGGGAGACGATGAGCTCCCACTGGCCGACCGCCGATCAGCAGCCTGGCGCCACACCGGCGGAGATCGAGTACGCCCGCCGCTGGCGGGATATGCCGAAGGTGGTGTTCTCCTCGACGACCAGCACGGTCGACTGGAACACCCGTCTGGTCACCGGCGACGCGGTCACCGAGATCACCCGGCTCAAGGCCGAGGACGATGGCCCCATGGACATCGGCGGTGCCACACTAGCCGCAGCGGCCATACGGGCCGGGCTGATCGACGAGTACGTGCTGGTCACCGCACCGGTCTTGCTGGGCAGCGGCACGCCGTTCTTTACGGCCCTGGACAACTGGGTGAACCTGACCCTGATGGAGACCCGGACGTTCCCCGGCGGCGTACTCCTGACCAGGTACGAGGCCAGGCGCTGAGTGCCCTACCTCGGATCGGCCCGTGCTTCGGGCCACCCGAGCTGGGTGATGTCGGCCGGGACCGTCATACCCGTGGGCGACGCCTTGGTCGTGCTGCGCGACAACGGCCCAAGGGCAGCCGCCTACGGCATCCGCGGTGCCGCCGCAGTGGTGATGCCGGCGATCAGCGTGCTCCTCCTCATCGCGTAACCGGCTCGGTCCCCCCGGACAAGATTCATGAGCAGGCGACGACGTCAACCCGCGCAGGGCACAGCCGGACCCTCACATCCGGGCGGACATGCCGGGGCACGAAGGCCGGGCGATCCGGATGAGGGACTTACGCGGCCTGGGCGCTGGGCGCGTGCACCGTAAGTCCGACGGCCGCGGCGGCAAGGCCGCTCACGATGGCGGCGGACCACCGGAACTTCTTCTTCGGCGCTGGCTTCACGACCTTCCCCTCGGGCTGTATCACATCGGCGGTCCCGAGCGTAGGAAACGGTGGTATGCCGGACGACGGAGCGTTGTCTTGGGTACGTCCTGGACCTGCAAGCAGACCTGAACGCGTACGCGGACGATGGTCGTGTGGCGGGTGTTCAACGCCGTCGTGGCCCGGAAGTACTCGCCGGAGAGCGACTATGGACGTCGTCTCATTCGGAGATCCGGCGGTAGCAGATGAGGGCTGCCGCGATCGCGACGGAGGAGCCTGGTGGTCGGATCGGGGGCAGGTGCCGACCAGCATGAGAACATCCACTCGACCCGAGCCGGCGATGACGGCCCAGTCGCCGGCGCTCATCGGGTGCGGGTTGCGGCGACGACCGCCGGGATGATGGCCAGTGCCAGGATGCCGCCGCCTACGGCCAGGAAGGGGAAACCGGAAGCGGCGACGACGAGGCCCGACGCCATGCCGCCGGTGGCACCCGCGATGGCGATGGAGACGTCGACCAGGCCCTGCGTTCTGGCACGGGTCGCCAGCGGGACAGCGTCGGTGATGATCGTGGTGCCGGCGACGAGGCCGAAGTTCCAGCCCAGTCCCAGCAGCGCGAGGGCCACCGCGAACAGGGCGACAGAGCCGCCCGGGGCGTTGGCGGCGACGATTCCGGCGGCCGTCAGGACCAGCGCGGACGCCGCGGCGATCCTGAGGCGGCCGAAGCGGTCGACGAGCCAGCCGGTCAGCGGCGAGGGCAGGTACATCGCGCCGATGTGGACGGCGATGACGAGGCCGGACGCGGCGGCGCCGTGGCCGTGGTCCTGCATGTGGACGGGCGTCATCGTCATGATCGCTACCATGACCGACTGGGTGACCACCATGACCACCGCACCGACCAGCACTCCGGGCCGGCGCCCTCCGGCCGCTGCGGGTGGCCGGCCGCCGGCATCGTCCGCTCGCGGGTGGGACGCGGCGCGTTCGGCGTCGAGGGCGTTGGCCAGCAGCAGGGGGTCAGGGCGCAGCCAGCCGGCCAGGACCACGGTGGCCGTCGTGTAGGCGGCGCCGGCGAGAAGGAAGGGTCCGGCCAGATACGGGATTCCGAGGGCATGGGCGAGGTCGCCCGTGGGCGCGGCCAGGTTGGGGCCGAGCACCCCGCCCAGAGTGGTGGCCACCAGCACGGTGGACACGGCGCCGGCGCGGCGCGCGGCGGGCGCCAGGTCGGCGCCGGCGTAGCGGGCCTGCAGGTTGGTGGCGGTGCCGGCGCCATAGACGAACATCGCGGCGAGCAGCAGGATGGGGTTGCCGACCATGGCGGCGGCGACGATGCCCGCGCTGCCGAGGGCGCCGGCCAGGTATCCGGCGGCGAGGCCGGGGCGGCGGCCGTACCTTTCGGAGATGCGTCCGACGGCGACGGCCGCCAGCGCCGAACCTGCGATGGACAGGGCGCTGACCAGCCCGGCAAGACTGGTGGAGCCGAGCATGTCCTGCGCGAGCAGGGCGCCGACGGTCACGCCGGCCGCCAGTCCGGCGCCACTGAGGACCTGAGCGGCGACCAGGACGATCAGGACGCGGCGCTGCGCCTGAAGGCGCGGAAGGTCCTCGAGCGTGCCGGGCACGGTTGTCTTCACGAGTGAGTTCTTTCGGTAGGCCGACTGGTGTCTCAGAGGCGGCGGTCGGTACGCGGTCAGCCCCGGTCGCCCAGGTCCAGGCGGTCGGCCAGTCCGGCGTCGGCGAAAGCGGTGACCAGTTCGTCACGGCCCTCGGTGAAGTGCGCCCAGCTGTCGTAGTGGACGGGGATCACCCGGCGGGCGCCGAGGATCTTGACTGCCTCGGCGGCCTGCGCGCTGTCGAGGACGATCAGTGCGCCGTCGAAGAGGATGGGGAAGCGCGGAGCGCCGGCGAAGAGAATGGCGGTGTCCACCGGGCCGAAGCGTTCGGCGATCTGCCTGACCAGGTCGAGCGAGGCGTTGTCGCCGCTGACGTAGAACGTGGGCAGGCCCTCTCCGGTCAGGACGAATCCGACGACTTGGCCGGTGACCGGTTCGACGTCCTCACGTGCGCCGGGTCCGTGGATGGCAGGCACTCCCGTGACGGTGATCGTGCCGCCGCCGGGGCGGTCCAACTCGATCGACTCCCAGTCGGCCAGCCCTCTGGCCGGAGATCCCAGGCGTTCCCCGCCACCTGGCGTGGTGAGGGTGAGCGGGACGTCGGCGAGCAGTGCTCGGCCGGAGTCGTCGAGGTTGTCCGGATGCTCGTCGTGGGAGAGCAGGACCACGTCGATACGGCCGATGTCGCTGGGGGCGACGGCAGGTGGCGCCGTCTTCGTCAACCGGCCGCGCGGCACGTGGTAGTCGCCGGGAGCGTCGAACGTCGGGTCGGTCAGGAATCGCAGGCCACCGTACTCGAAAAGGGCGGTCGGCCCACCGAGGACTCGGACGGGGATCTGCTCGTTGTTCGTACTGGCCATGAAGGCACCTCACGGATAAGACGTGGTTTATCCGTGAAAAGTAGCGCTACCTCACGGTTGGGCGCAAGCCGTACCATGAGAGCTATGAGCGAGACCCTGCCCGCACCGTCTGTGCTGCCGCCCGCGCCGGGAGCGGAGGACTACCTCGCTCTCGACTTCGTCAACAGCGTCCTCACGTTGCCCGGAGGGCAGGTCATCGATGCCCTCCGAACTCCCGAGGCGACGAAGCAGTGGCTCACCGAACGCGATCTCGCTCCGGCCGACACCGAGGTGCAGGAGACGTGCACGGTGCGGCTGCGCTCACTGCGCGAGCACCTCAGGGCGTTGTTCGCCGCCCTCGTCTCCGGGCTGCCCGCCTCGCCTGCGGCTTTGTCCGCCGCCAATGACGCCATGACAAGGGTCCCCACGGCCGCCCGGCTGCACTGGAACGAGCACGGCCCCTACCGCGCGGTCCCGTGCCCCACGGACGAGATCCTCGACCACGCACTGGCGACTCTCGCGGCCAACGCGGCCGATCTCCTCACCGGCCCCGACGCCGAGCGCCTCACCGCCTGCGGATCCACCCCTTGCAGCCGCTACCTGCTGCGTCACGGCCGCCGCCACTGGTGCTCCACCCGCTGCGGTGACCGCGCCCGGGCCGTCCGCGCCTACGCCCGGCGCACCCGGCCGGCATCAGGCTGAGGAGTCGGGGTCCTGTTCGCCGATGGTCTCGTGTTCGTGGAGCAGGAAGCCTCGGGGGGCCGGCATCGGGCGGGTCAGGCCGTCTTGACGACGCCGCCGTCGACGATGTGATCGGCGCCGGTGACGCTGGCGGCGTGGGGTGAGGCCAGCCACGTGACGAGCGCGGCGATCTCCTCAGGTTCGATGAACCTGCCGGTCGTCGCGCCGGTGGCGGCCGGCAGCCCCTCCAGGAACTGCTCCAGCTCCACGCCGTTCAAGCGGGCGAGCAGCTCGCCGTACCCGCCCGGCGCCTCCCACATGGGGGTGCGGACGGCGCCGGGGGAGATCGTGTTGACCCGCACGCCCTGCGGGCCGACCTCCTCGGCCAGTGCCTTGCCGAACGCGGTGAGCGCCGCCTTGGCCGTCGAGTACGGCATCGGGCCGGCGCTCGGCACCCTGGCGGACACGGAGGAGATGTTGATCACGTTGCCGCGCCGCCGCAGCAGGCTGGGCAGCGCGGCGCGGGTGGCGCGGACGGCGCTGAAGAGGTTCAGGTCGTACGAGTGCTGCCAGAGGTCGTCGCTCATGGCCGCGAGCCCGCCGGCGATGTCGGGGGTCGCCTCTCCGCCGCCGACGTTGTTGACCAGCAGGTCGATTTCGCCCAGCTCGGCGAGCGCCCGCGCGATCACCTCGCCGGGCACGTGCGCGGTGGACAGGTCAGCCGCCACGGCGGTGGCGCCGGTCTCCTTCAGCTCAGGGCTGATCGTGCGTGCCGCCCCGACGACCCGCATGCCCTCGCCCGTCAGTGCCCGGACGATCGCCAGGCCGAGGCCTTTGCTCGCGCCGGTCACGACGGCCGTCTTGCCGGTGAGTTGCATGTCCATGCCATCTCCCACAGATAGACGCATCTGTCCTGTAGCGAATAACATATTACTTGCATCAAGTTGTTGCAAGTTCATGGTCAATCGGTGCGATGCCGTATCCTCAAGGGTTGTGAACGAGGGGACCAGGGCGTTGCGCTCCGACGCGGAACGTACGGTGCGGACGATCCTGGAGGCCGCGGAGCGCGTGTTCGCCGAGGATCCGGCGGCGAGCATGGAGCAGATCGCCGAGGCCGCGGGGGTGGCGCGCACGACCGTGCACCGGCGCTTCGCCTCCCGCGAGGCGCTGCTGGAGGCGCTGTCCACGGTGGCGGCCCGCGAGTTCGCCGCGGCCGTGGACGCCGCACATCCAGAGACCACCCCGCCGCTGGTCGCGCTCTACCAGGTCACGGTCAACGTGCTGCAGGTCAAGCGGCAGTGGCCCTTCGCGCTCGACCTGGTCGGGCCGGGCGACGGCGAGTGGGTACGTGCGCATGCCGACGTGGAGCGGCGCTGCGACCATCTGCTGCGAAGGGCCCAGGAGAGCGGCGTGCTGCGCGCCGACGCCGATCTCGCCTGGGCCAAGTGGGTCATCTACGCGCTGATAGGGGTGGCGGCGCGGATGCGCGAGTGCGAGCCCGACGCCGCCGCCACCCGCGTGGTCGACATGCTGCTGTGCGGTGTCGGCACCGGCCAGGGACTGACCCGTACGGGGCCTGAGGCCGGCTGAAGTAGTGAGGCTCGCTCCGGCCTGGAGAGCAAAGAGGGCAGGGACATGGGCCGGACGGGTCACGGAGAAGTCGCAGACGTCGATGGCCATCACTGCGGCGACCCGCATCCGCTCTGCGACGGCTACGGCCTGCTGAAGTCCGCCATGTGGCCGGGCCTGTCATTCGCCGGGGCCGCTTTGGGGCAGTGGCTCGCCTTGCAGTTGTTCGGCCAGGCGCTCCAGGCCACTTCTGATGAGCTGCGCGTACTCGTCGTCGCCGAGCGCGCCGATCGTGTCCCGCGCCTGCTGGAGGTGCTCGCGGGCGCGGTCCGGATCGCCCAGCTTGCGGTAGCACTCGCCCACGTTGAGGTGCAGTGACGGGTACAGGCCGGCCGCCGAGAACGGCACCCCGGCCTGCGCCACCCGCTCGTCGGTGACCTGGCCGACGGCGGCAAGCGCCCGCAGGTCCCAGAGCAGTTCCTCCTGCACGTCGTCCTGCACATCCGCCATCGAGTGGGCGAGAACGCAAACGTGCAGCGGATCGCCCTGTTCGCCGCCGATGTCGTCCCAGATCTGCGCGAACAGGTCGCGGGCGGCCTCACGCTGACCTTGGTGGTGGTGCAGCTCCACCCCTTGGCCGATCCGGGTCATGGTCGGGTCGTCGATCATCGGTGGCTCCCATCGGGCGGCTCGTTCCTCGCGAGGTGCCAGTATCGCCGCTGCGACGACGCGTACTGCCGGCTTTTCGCCACATTGGCCGCTGTCGGGATCTACGTCCTCGGCGGGCCCGGAACACGGGGGTTCCCTGGTGGTCCGGGCCGGTCGTGCGTCCGGCGTCCCTTGGCGGCGCGCTCGCAGTCGCGGCCGTGGCCGGCTGCATCCATGTCGTCGCCGGCGGCCTGCCCGTCGTCCGGTCGGGAGGCTGACGTGAGTGGATCGGCGGTCAAGGAACTGTGCACGCTCGGCCAACGACAACGTGCGTGGGGCACGGCATGCTGAGCTTTGAGCCGGCGGGGGGATTCGGCCCACGTGGTCCATGCGGCGATCAGCGCCTCCCCGCCGTCGGGGAGCGATCTAGCCGTACCTGGAAGGACCTGTCATGTCTCGGATGTACCGGCGCTTATTTGTGCGTATGGGCTTGGGTCTCGGCCTTGTGCTCGCCTCGGTGGCGTTCGTGGCCTCGCCCGCCTCGGCCCACACCCTGAGCCAGGCCGTCGTGTCCGACAAGGGATGCGGTTGGTCCAACGGGAGCTACACGCAGCTCAAAAGGGAAGACCTCTGGGACGACAAGAACAACATGCCCCTGGGTGAGGTCTACGTGTTGTGGAACGGCACGTACCAGGAGAACTGCGTGGTCACCCTGAGGGTCGGCCGGGCGGACGGCGTCGCCAGCTACACGGAGGCCATGCTGGAACGTCAGGGCAAGAAGCCCATCACGGACGAGGGAAACTACGCCCACTACGCGGCGGTCAGCGCCAAGGCCGCCGGCACGTGCATCAAGTGGATGGGATCCATCAAGAGGATCTACGGCGGAGGAATCATCGCCGCCACCACCACGCGGTGGCAGTTCTGCGACTGATGGTGGTCACGACGGCGAACGAGACGCCCGGCGACGGGCCGCGGCGGTGGCATCCTTTCGTACGGTGGTCACCGAAGCAGACCGGCGGCCCGCCGGAAACTCATCGCCCGCCCGCACCTGTGCGCGGATAATCGAACGTTCAGACCTACCGGAGTCTGGTCGCCGACGAGATCGCGCCCGTGATCGGGGACCGGGACCCCTGATCACGGCTGCGCTCAGGCGTCCCAGGTGACGGGGAGGCTCTTGATGCCGTGGATGTCGGCGCTCTCCGGGCGCAGGGCGATCTCTTCCTCCGGTGCGGCCGGCCGCAGCGTGGGGAAACGGCCGAGCAGCGCCGTCAGGGCGACCCGCATCTCGACGCGGGCCAACTGCTGGCCCAGGCACTGGTGGATGCCGTGGCCGAAGGCGAGGTGCCCGCCGTCCTGCCTGCGCAGGTCGAGGACGTGGGGGTCGGGGAAGCGCCCGGGGTCGCGGTTGGCGGTGTTGAGCGACAGGATGACCGTCGCGCCGGCCTTGATGCTCTGCCCGCCCACCTCGACGTCCTCCAGCGCGACCCGCAAAAACTGCTTGGCGACGCTCAGGTACCGCAGCAGCTCTTCCACGGCCCGGTCGGCGAGCGCGGGATCGGAGCACAGCGCCGTCCACTGCGCGGGGTTGCGCAGCAGCGCGAAGGTGCCCAGCGCGAGCATGTTCGCGGTGGTGTCGAGCCCGGCCGCCAGCAGGATCAGGGCGACTCCTCGCAGTTCCTCGTCGGTCAGGTCGGTGTCGGTGAGGTCACTGAGCACGTCGTCGGTGGGGTCGGCACGTTTGGCGGCCACCAGCTCGGCGAGGTAGCGCTGGGTGGCGGTGTAGGCCGCGATCAGCTCGTCGTCGCTGGTCTCGCCGCCGAGGAACTTGTCGATGTGCTGCTGGAAAAGGCCGCGGTCGTCGTACGGCACCCCCAGCAGCTCGCAGATCACGACGGCGGGGATGGGCTTGGCGAACGCGGTCACCAGGTCGACCGGCGGCCCGGCCTGCTCCATGGCGTCGAGGTGTTCGGCGGTGATCTGCTCGACGCGCTCGGTGAGCAGGCGCATCCGGCGTACGGTGAACTTGCCCACCAGCGGCTTCCGGTAGCGGCTGTGCTGGGGGTCGTCCATGAGGAGGAACTCGCCGGGCGGCGCCGGAGGGACCTCGATGTCGCCGTAGTCGATGGTCGGGTGGTGGCGCATGAGCTCCTTGCGTGAGCTGAACCGCGGGTCGGCCAGGATCGCCCGGACCTGGTCATAACCGGTGACCAGCCAGCCCTGATGCCCGTCGGGGAACGTGTAGGGGGTGATGGGCCCGAGCCGGGTCAGCTCCTTCGGCGGGTCGAAGGGGCAGCCGGGCTGACGGGCGGCCGGCATCGTGGTGATGGTGTGCTGCATGGTCGTTCCTTTCAGAGGTCGTGTACGAGTCCACCTTCGCGGACGCCTCTGATACGGGGCCGTCACCGTGCTGACACGGCGGCCCCGGCCGGAATGTCGTGATGGTTCGGCAAAATGAGTGGTGTGCAAGTTGAACTGCTGGGACCGTTCGCGGTGCGGGACCACGACGGCGCCGTGCTGGAGGTCCCAGGGGTGCGGCTGCGCGCGCTGCTCGCCGCCCTCGCCCTGCAACCGGGCCGGATCGTCACCCGCGCCAGGCTGGTGGACTGGATCTGGGGGGACCATCCGCCCTCCGACGAGGTGAACGCCCTGCAGGCGCTGGTGTCCAGGTTGCGCAGGGTGTTGCCGGACGGCGTGATCGAGGCGGATTCCGGCGGATACCGGCTGGCCGTGGCGCCCGACGCCGTGGACGTGTGCCGGTTCGAGCAGCTCGTCGGCCAGGCCCGTGCCGCCGAGCCCGCCGCGCGGGCGGACCTGCTGCGCTCGGCCCTGGCGCTGTGGCGCGGCACGCCCATGACGGGCATCGCGCTGCGGGGCGGCGACGTGTTCGACGCCACGGTCGCCCGTCTGGAGGAGCTCCACCTCGCCGCGCTCGGTGATCGGGTGGACGCCGACCTCCGCCTCGGCCGCGGCCCGGAGCTGGTCTCCGAGCTGACCGGGCTGGTGGCCGCGCATCCGCTGCGGGAGGGGTTCGCGGCGGCGCTGATGCGGGCGCTCGCCGAGGCGGGGCGCGGCAACGAGGCGCTGACCGTGTACGAGCGGACGCGCGTGCGGCTCGCCGAGGAACTCGGCGCCGTTCCGTCGGCCGCGTTGTCCGCGCTGCACACCGCGGTGTTGCGGGGCGAGGTGAGCGCGCGGGCGGAGCATCCCAGGACCAACCTGCGCGCCGAGTTGACGAGCTTCGTCGGCAGGGACGACGACCTCTCCGCGGTCGCCGGGCTGGCGGTCAGGCACCGGCTGGTCACGTTGACGGGCGCCGGCGGCTCCGGCAAGACCAGGCTGGCCAGGGAGACCGCCAGGGCCATGCTCGCCGAGTTGCCGGACGGTGCTTGGCTGGTGGAGCTGGCCCCACTACGCGCGGGCGGTGAGCTGGCGCAGGCCGCCCTCACCGCGATCGGCCTGCGTGACCAGCCCCTGCTCGGCGGCGCGCGGGGCGGCGAACCGATGGATCGGCTCGTCGCCGCGGTCCGCGAGCGGGCGATGTTGCTGATCCTCGACAACTGCGAGCACGTGATCGAGGCGGCCGCGGCCTTCGCCGATCGCCTGCTGGGGGAGTCCCGCCGGTTGCGGATCCTGGCCACGAGCAGGGAACCGCTCGGCATCACCGGGGAGGTGCTGTGGCAGGTCGAGCCGCTCGCGCTGCCCTCGCAGGGCGCCGACCCGTCCGACGCGGGGTCGTCGCCCGCGGTGCGGCTGCTGCGGGACCGCGCGCACCTGGTGCGCAAGGACATGGGCTCCGACGCCGAAACCCTGGCGGCCATGGCGCGGATCTGCCGGGCGCTCGACGGGGTGCCGCTGGCGATCGAACTGGCCGCGGCGCGGCTGCGTACGATGTCCGTCGACCAGCTGGCACGCCGGCTCGACGACCGGTTCCGCCTGCTGACGGGCGGCAGCCGTACGGCGCTGGCCCGGCACAAGACGCTGCGCGCGGTCGTGGACTGGAGCTGGGACCTGCTGACCGAGGCCGAACGCGGCGTGCTGCGGCGGTTGTCGGTGTTCGCCGGCGGGGCGAGCCTCGAAGCGGCCGAACGGGTGTGCGCGGACGCGACGGTCGCCGGCGAGCAGGTGCTCGAACTGCTGACCGCGTTGATGGAGAAGTCGCTGCTGCTCGCCGACGGGGAGGACGCGCCACGCTACCGGATGCTCGACACGATCAGGGAGTACGCGGCGTACCGGCTGGCCGAGGCGGGGGAGAGCGAGGCGGCGCGCTCGGCGCACCTCGCCTACTTCACCGAGCTGGCCGAGACGGCCGATCCGCACCTGCGCGGAGCCGAGCAACTGGAGTGGCTGTCCACGCTGCAGGCCGAGCACGACAACCTCACCGCGGCCCTGCGCGGCGCGATCGCCGACGGCTGGGCCGAGGAGGCGATGCGGCTGGCCTCCGCCGCGGGCTGGTACTACTTCCTCAGCGGGCACAGGGCCGAGGGCGCCGAGCTGAGCATCGCGGCGGCCTCGCTGGACGGTGAGGCGTCCGACGAGGTGCGGGCGCTGGCGTACGCGACCGTGGCCAGTTTCGTCACCTCCGCCCCGGGCCGCGACCAGTTCCAGGCGGAGAAGTGGATCCACGAGGCGCACCGGCTGACCCAGCGCGTCGGCCGGCGCCGCCACCCCATGCTCGGGTTCGTCGCGCCGCTGGAGCGCATGTTGCAGGAGCCGATGGCGTTCCTGCCGGCGTTCGAGCCGCTCATCGCCGACGACGATCCATGGGTACGCGCGCAGGCCAGGCTCGCCCGCGGCCGGTTGCGGCTGACGCTCGACGGCGACGAGACCGGCGTGGACACCGACGGCGAGACAGCCCTGGCCGAGTTCCGCGCGCTCGGCGACCGATGGGGGATCTCGCTGGCGCTGACGTTCCTGGCCGAGCGGCTCGCGATGCGCGGCGAGCTCGCACGAGCGTGCGAGCTGTACGAAGAGGCGGCCGCTGCGCTGGCCGAGGTGGGCGCGACCGAGGACGTGGTCGGGCTGCGGGCGCGGCAGGCCCTGCTGTACTGGCTGCTCGGCGACGAGCGCTCCAGCACCGCCGCCATGGCCGAGGCGCAGCGCTACGCCGACGGGATCGCCTGGCCCGACACGCTGGCCGAACTGGCGCTCGCGAAGGCGCGACTGGCACGCTGGCGCGGCGATCGGGATCAGGCACACCGCCTTCTGGCCACGGCGTGGACCGTGCAGCCCGGCTCGGAGATGACCAGCTCCCTCCGCGCCGCGGTCCAGCACCTGTACGGTTACCTCACCGACGACCCCGGCAAGGCCCGCGCGCACCGGGCCGAGGCGTTCCGCGCGGCCGTGGAGACGGCGTATCCGCCGCTGATCGCCGAGGTGCTGGTCGGCCTCGCGGACCTCGCGCTGCGCCAGGGACGGGACGAGCAGGCCGTACGCCTGCTCGCGGCGAGCGACGCCGTACGCGGCACGCCGGATCTTTCGCTGCCGGACGCCGCGAGGATCGCCGCCGACGCGCGGAGCCGCCTCGGCGAGACCGTGTTCGCGGAGGCGGCCCGTGACGGCCGGAAGCGGGACTGGCGTGAGCTGGCCGAGATCACCCTCGCCTCGTGAACGACGTGCGCGCCCACAGGTAACCGACGAGCGTGAGCCCCACACACCAGGCGATCGCCGTGACGGCCGGGCCCGCCTCCGGCGTGCCGCTCAGCAGCCCGCGCAGCGTCTCGATGATCGGGGTGAACGGCTGGTACTCCGCGAACTGCCGCGCCCCGGGCCCCATCGTCCCGGCCGGCACGAACGCGCTGCTCAGGAAGGGCAGGAGCATGAGCGGGACGGCGGCGAGGCCCGCGCTCTCCGGCGTCTTCGCCGCGAGACCGAACGCGACGGTCAGCCACCCGATCGCCACCACCGTCAGCACGACGATGCCGATCACGCCGAGCCACTCCGGCACGCCCGCCGACGGCCGGAACCCCATCAGGAACGCGACCCCGACGACGAACGCGATGGCCACCAGGCTGCGCAGCATGGTCGCGACCACGTGCGCGTTCAGCACCGCGGCCCTGGACACCCGCATGACGCGCAGCCGGTTGATGAACCCGCTCGTCATGTCGGAGTTCACCGCGATCGCGGTGGGACTGATGCCGTAGCAGACGGTCGTTATGATCAACCCGGGAGTCGCATAGTCGGCGTAGCCGACCCCGACGTCGAACGCGCCGCCCAGGATGTAGACCATCAGGAACATCAGCACGATCGGCATGATGACGGCGTTGAACAGGGCCACCGGATTGCGCATCGAGTGCCGGAAGTTGCGCCGCAACATGGTCGCGGAGTCGGCCAGGGAAGCTGTGATGCCGTTCATCGTGCGTCAGCCTCCTTGGCGCTGTGGCCGGTGAGGGCGAGAAAGACGTCGTCGAGGTCCGGTGTGTGCACCGACAACTCCTCGGCTTCGACGGAGTGCGCGTCGAGCCGGTCGAGCAGCGCCCGCAGCGCCCGCACCCCGCCGTCGCCGGGCAGCCGCAGGGCCAGCTCCTCGTCGTCCCTCGTGGACTCGTGCAGCACCCGCGCCGCGACGTCGAGCTCGTGGCGATCGGCGAACCGCAGCCGGACGTGGCCGCCGGGAACCCGGCGCTTGAGATCGCCGGAGGTGCCCTCCGCGACCAGCCGGCCCTGATCGAGCACGGCGATGCGGTCGGCGAGCTGGTCGGCCTCGTCGAGGTACTGGGTGGTGAGGAAGATCGTCGTGCCGTCGGCGACGAGCTCCCTGATGATCTCCCACATGGTACGGCGGCTGCGCGGGTCGAGCCCCGTGGTGGGCTCGTCAAGGAAGATGATCCGCGGCGTGCCGACCAGCGTCATGGCCAGGTCGAGCTTGCGGCGCATGCCGCCGGAGTAGGACGCCGCCGGCCTGCCCGCCGCCTCCACCAGCTCGAACCGGTCGAGCAGCCGGCTCGCGGCCCGTCGGCCCTCCGCCCGGGGCAGGTGCAGGAGGTCCGCCATCAGCAGCAGGTTCTCCTCGCCGGTGAGCAGGTCGTCCACCGAGGCGAACTGCCCGGTGACCCCGATCGCCGCGCGCACCGCGCTGGTCTCCGTGACGACGTCGTGCCCGGCCACGACCACCTTGCCCGCGTCGGGGGTTAGCAGCGTGGTCAGCACGTTCACCGTGGTCGTCTTCCCCGCGCCGTTCGGCCCGAGCAGGGCGAAGATCGTACCGGTCCGGACCTCCAGGTCGACGCCGTCCAGCACGACCTTGTCTCTGTACGCCTTGCGCAGCCCCGAGGCCGCGATCGCTGAACCGTTCATGGTGTCCACCATCGGCGGGCGCCCTGACACCGAACCGTTGCCGTGCTGACATGACCCGGCCCCCGGACGTCAGTCGATCCAGTGGAACCAGGCGTCGAAGACGATGCGAGGCGTATCCGGAGCCGTAATGCCCGAACTCGGCGTGATGAACGCTCAGCTGCGGCATGCGATCGAGATCGGCGACGACCCACCGGAGGAACCCCGCGGGGATGCCGGACGGCGTTACCCGGTCCGGCATCACCCTCGCCTCGTGAACGCGCACGTTCACCGGCAGCCGACAGGCGCGAGCCCGCCGGTCAGGACGTCATACCTTCCAGGTGCCGGTGCACTTGGCGGCGCTGCCACCGAGGCCCGGCTGCTTCGTGCAGGCCTTGTACAGCCAGTTGGCCTTGGCCCGGTGCGCCTGGCTGTAGGTCGTGTTCTTGATCGACTGCGACGGCGAGTTCTGCCACTTCTTCGTCGAGGGGTTGTAGACCGACAACCACACGTTGTTGCCGTTCGCTCCGGAGTTCTTGGGGACGCGGGCCCAGATGTAGGTGTTCGCCCCCCACTTGCCCGCGCGAAGCTGCAGCGTGTAGGTCTTCTTGGCGACGGTGACGCTCTTCGTCGTCAGGTTGCCGACGCCGGTGGCATGCCTTGGTGCGTCCTTCGACCAGTAACCCGCCGCCTGGGCGCTGGAGGCCGTCATGACGAGCGCGGCCGACGCCGCCAGCGCGACAGTGCCCGCGGACGCGATGCGCCCCACGATGTTCCGCATGTGTGCGATCTTCTCCTTCTCGCGACCCGATAGGTCCGCGTGGATTTTCCGGCCGGTCCGACGTTAGGGAACGGCGGTATATCCGCGGTATGCCACCCGCGCGGCGAGCCTTCGTCGCCACCACGAGCCCGGCCCGCGGCCCAGGCGGTTTCGTGCCAGGATCTCGGCATGTCGATTCGCGCATTGAGCTTCGGGGCGATGGCGGAAGCGTACGAACGGTTCCGGCCGGGTTATCCTGTGCGGCTGGTCGACCTCGTGATGGCGTACGCGGGCCGGCCGGTGCGGACCGCCCTCGAAATCGGCGCCGGCACGGGCAAGGCGACCCGTCTGTTCGCCCGGCGAGGAGTCACCGTCACCGCGACGGAGCCCGATGCGGCCATGCTCGCCGAGCTGCGCGCACACGTGCCGGCGAACGTCAGCACCGTGCGGTCCGCCTTCGAGGACCTGCGACCCGGCGAACGGTACGAATTGGTCTATGCGGCGGCGGCGCTGCACTGGACTGACCCGGAGAACCGGTGGCCTCGCATGGTCGCGCTGCTGGAGCCGGGCGGCGTGTTCGCCTCGTTCGGCGGCCCCGTCCAGTTGGCCGACCCGGCCGTGGAGGCGGCGGTTCGTGCGGCGCGGTCACCGTTCCTCGCCACCGACGAGGTGCCGTCGCCGGACGGCACGCCTCCGGAGCAGCACATGCAGTGGCCGGGCACAGAGCTCCAGCGGTCCGGATGGTTCGAGGACGTCCGGCAGTCCGTGGTGGAACGGCGGCTGACGATGAGTGCCCGCGACTACGTCGGCTATCTCTCGACCGTCTCGGCCTACCTCGTGCTGCCGGCCCATGAGCAGCGGGAGGTGTTCGGCCGGATCGTACGCGTCCTGCCCGCGACCGTCGAGGTCACGGCCGACGTCACCGTGCACCTCGCGCGCCGACGCCCATGACCGGCCGGGACGTCCTGACGATCGACACCGTCACGGTGCTCCCAGCCCGGTGAGCACCGTTCCGACCCCCGAGCACGATGAGCCGTGGTCCGTCAGAGCCGTATGTCGGCGGAGCGCGACGGTACGGCGTCCAGCGTGGCCAGGGTCGCGTCGTCGAGCGTGATGGCTCCCGCGGCCACGTTCGCCTCAAGGTGGGCCGGGTTGGCCGTGCCGGGTATGAGCAGCACGTTCGGGGCGTGCCGGAGGAGCCAGGCGAGGCCGAGCTGCGACGGGGTGCAGCCGATGGACGCGGCCACGTCGCGCACCGCCGGCTCCTCGGTCACCTTCGGCATCTGCGGGAACGCGCCGCCGAGCGGGAAGAACGGCACCCAGGCGATCCCCTCCTCCGCGCAGAGCTCGACGAGGTCCTGGTCGTCGCGGGTCACGAGGCTGTACGCGTTCTGCACGCAGGCGATGCCCGCCGGGATCGCCCTGCGCAGCCCGTCGGCGGTCACGCTGCCCAGCCCGAACGCGCCGATCTTGCCTTCGTCGCGCATCGCGGTCATGACCGCGAGCTGGTCGTCGAGGTCGACCACCTGGTCGCCCGCGGGTTGGATGCCCGGCCCGATGTCGAGCCGCCGGAGGTTCACGACGGGAAGCTGGTCGACGCCGAGGCTCCTGAGGTTGTCCTCGACGCCGGCCCGGAGCTCTTCGGGGCGCTGCGCGGCTCGGAGCGGGAGGGGGCCGTCGGGGTCGGGGTCGGCGCCGATCTTGGTCACGACGACGACGCCGTCCTCGGGGCGGATCGTGTCGCGGATGAGCTTGTTGACGAAGCCGTTCCCGTAGAACTGGGCCGTGTCCATGTGGTCGACGCCGAGCTCGACGGCGCGGCGGAGCAGCGTGACGGCGGCGCCGCGGTCACCGTGCAGGCGTTCGAGCTGCATCGCGCCGAAGCCGACGCGGGAGACGGTGTGGCCGGCGAGCCGGCCGGCGCCGCCGGGACGCGCGACGCCGGTGGCGGTGACGTCGGACGATGAGGTGCCGGTGGGCATGATGGAAGTCCGTCCTCGTGTGGATGGCCAGAAAGCGGAGGCTCCTCCGCTAATTTGACTGTAGCACTATCGGAGGTGCCTCCGCTTTGACTTCTCCCGAATCCACGCCGTCCGCGGCGCGAACGAACCAGCCCGACCGCCCCGACCCCGCCGAATGCGCCGACCGCCGCAACCCCGTCGACCGCGCTGACCCCGCCGGCCGCCCCGACAGGCCTGTTCGCGCCCATGCCCGGCGCAACCGCGAGAAGTTGCTCGCCGTCGCGCGGGCCGCCTTCGCAGCCGCCGAGGACACCGTGTCGCTCGAAGGCATCGCCCGGGACGCCGGCGTCGGCATCGGCACGCTCTATCGCCACTTCCCCACCCGCGAGGCGCTCGTCGAGGCCGTCTACTCCGCCGAGCTCGACGACGTCACCGCGAGCGCCGCGACCCTGCTCGACGAGTTCACGCCCGAGGTCGCACTCCGTGAGTGGATGAACCGCTACGCGGCGTTCGTCGCCACGAAACGCGGGATGGTCGACACGCTGCGCGCCGGCTGGGCCTCCGGGCGGATCGCGACGCCGACGACCAGGGAGCGCATCACCGCCGCGATCGGAACGATCCTCGCCGGTGGCGCTCAGGCGGGCACGCTCCGCGCGGACGTCGATGCCGATGACGTCACCGCGATGCTCCTCGGGGTTTTCCTGTCCACGGCCGCGAGCGACAGGTGGGAGCAGACGGGCCGGCTGCTCGACCTCGTCATCGACGCGCTCCGCCCGCAGGGGGCTCCCTAGTCGCTGCCGGTCACGAAGCTCTGGATGGCCACCACGGCCCCGCCGCGCGCCCATTCGCGGAAGTCGTCCGCCTCGATCACCACATCGGCCGAGCCTGGCACGCCGCGGCGGTTCGCGGTGAGCGCCGCGTCGAGGCCGTCCTTGCCGACGCGCGCCAGCTCGACGCCTTCGCCCGCCAGGATCACCGTCTTCACCAAGGAGATCGTCGTGATGTGCGCGATGAGCCTGCCGAGGGCTTGTGCGGCCTCGCGCACCACGCCCAGGCACACCTGGTCGCCGGCCGCGGCCTCCCGCATGACGTCCTCGTACGTCACCGCCCGCCGCAGCCCCAGCCCCGCGGCGAGCTCGATCGAGTCGCTCGACAGGTACGCCGAGGCGCATCCGCGGTGACCTTCCGCGCACATGGGCCCGCCGGGGTCCAGCACGAGGTGGGCGAACATGCCGAGGTCGGCCTCGGCCGCCGCCACCAGGTGGTCGTGCACGATGAGGGCATACCCGATGCCCGCGCCGATCGTGAGCAGCGCGAAGTCGCGCAGGCCGCGTCCGGCCCCGAACCAGTGGTGCTGGTGCGCCAGCGCGGCAACGTCGTTCTTGACCACGCACGGGATGCCGAGCGCCTGCTCCATCAGCGGTTCGAGCGCCACCTGCCGCCAGCCGAGGAAAGGCGCGTCGATGAGCCGTTCGTCCCCGACGGGCGCGGAGCTGCGGGCATCCCCGCCGATCGTGACGCCGGCCGCGACGGTCGGCGTCACGCCCGTCCCGCCGGTCAGTTCGTCCAGCAGCCGTCTGGCCTGGCGGCAGACGGCGTCGGGGGAGTGGTCGGCGATCGGCTCGTCGCGGGCCGCGACGACGCCGGCGCGCAGGTCCGTGATGACGGCGTGGATCCGGTCGGCGGTGAGTTTGATCCCGAGGAAACGGTGTTCGCCCGCGGCGACGTCGAGGGGGCGGGTCGGCCGGCCGTTGACCGGGTCGTGCACCACGTCGTCCTCGACGAGGAGGCCGGCGTCGACCAGGGGCCTGGTGAGCCGGGTCAGGCTGCCGGTCGACAGGTGCAGGGTCTTGGCCAGCGCGGTCCTGGACTGCGGGCCGTGGATGATGAGCTCCTTGACGATGGAGCGGGCGGCGTCGGGCAGGGCGTCCCACATGTCGAACCATCTTCGGGGCGCAACACCCATCAACGCCAGCCTCCGTTCATTGACTTCGCGACAAAGCTAACATGACCGGTGTGTGATGATCTGCGCACATGGCCGCGCCGAAATCCGTGCACAAGTAGTGACATGCGCCTCATTTGTTCTCTAGGTTGGCTTTGTTGCGAAGCTATCTTTGCTTCGCCCAGAAGGAGGCGTGCATGGGTTTCAGAAGGGTCTCCGGCTCGATCGCGGTGCTCGGCACGGCCGTACTCCTGGCCGCATGCTCGTCGGGCACGAACGAGAGCGCCGGGACGCAGGCGGCCGAGACCGGCCCCGTCACGCTGCAACACTGGTGCTGGAGCGCGGGCCAGAAGGAGAAGGTCGAGGCCTTCAACAAGGCCCATCCGGACATTCAGGTGCGGTTCACCGACGTCGGCGGCGGCACCGACACCGCGACCAAGCTGGTCACGGCGAGCCGGGCGGGCAACGCCCCCGACACCGCGTGCCTGGAATACCAGACGCTGCCCGCGATGATCGTGGCCGGCGCGCTCGCCGACATCGCCCCCCACACCGGCGACGTCAAAGAGGCGTTCAGCCCGGAGGTGTGGACGCTCACCAGCTTCGACGGCGCCGTCTACGGCATCCCGCAGGACGTCGGGCCGATGGTGTTCGTCTACAACAGGAAACGCTTCGACGAGCTGAAGATCGAGCCGCCCGCCACGTGGCAGGACTTCGCGAAGGTGGCCGCCGACGTACGCAAGAAGGACCCCGAGGCCCACCTCGCCACCTTCGCCCCCGCCGAGTTCGGCAACTTCGCCGGGCTCGCCCAGCAGGCCGGCGCGTCCTGGTGGAAGGTTCAGGACACGACCTGGACGGTCGGCATCGCCGACGCGCCCTCCCTGGAGGTGGCCGCCTTCTGGCAGGACCTCATCGACAAGGACCTCGTCACGGCCGAGCCGCTGCTCACCCCCGAATGGAACAACAAGCTCAACAAGGGCGAGATCCTCAGCTGGCCGAGCGCCCTGTGGGCCCCGGGCGTGTTGTACGGCATCGCGGAGGGACAGGCCGGCGACTGGGCCATCGCCCCGCTGCCGCAGTGGAAGGAAGGCGACGACCGGGTGGCCTTCCAGGGCGGCAGCGCCATCACCGTCACCAAGGACTCCAAGCACGTCGAGGCCGCGGCCACGTTCGCCAAGTGGATGAACACCGACAAGACCGCCTACGACCTCCAGATCGCCGAGGGTGAATATCCGGCGTCGCTGGCCGGGCAGGAGGCGACCGCCGGCAGCCAGCCGCCGAAGCTGGTGGCCGGGCAGAAGGACTACTGGCAGGTCGCCGCCAAGGCCGCCCGGAGCACGATCCCTCACATCGGCTGGGGGCCGAACGTCAGCACCGCCGAGAGCGTGTTCAGGGACGCCGCGTCCGCCGCCGTCCGCGACAGGACACCGCTGGCCGACGCGCTGAAGAAGACGCAGCAGGCCGTGGTCGACGACATGAAGTCCACGGGATTCAAGGTCGCCGGCTCATGACCGCCGGTACCGGCGCCCGCCGCAGGACGCGGGCGCCGTACGTGTTCGTCGCGCCCGCCGTCCTGCTGTTCGTGGCCTTCCTGGCCGTCCCCATCGGCTACGCGCTCTACCTCAGCGCCCGCGGCCTGCGGCTGACCGGCAAGGGCATCTTCGGCACGCGCGAGGAGGTCTTCGTCGGGCTCGGCAACTACGCCAGGACGCTGACCGACCCGGAGTTCTTCGCCGGCTTCGGCAGGCTCGCCCTCTACGGGCTGATCAGCGTGCCGCTGACGCTCGCGCTGGCGCTGCTTTTCGCGCTGCTGCTCGACTACGCGGGCTCGCGCGGCCGCCGCTTCTCGCGTACGGCGATCTTCCTGCCGTACGCCGTCCCCGGCGTGACCGCCTCCCTGCTGTGGGGCTTCATGTACCTGCCCTCGACCAGTCCCTTCAGCTTCGTCACCCGGGAGCTGGGGCTCGGCGAGATCCCGTTCCTCGGCGCGGGCGCCATCTACCCGTCGCTGGCCAACATCGCGGTGTGGGGCGGCGTCGGCTTCAACATGATCATTATCTTCACGTCGCTGCGCGGCATCCCCGCCGAACTGTACGACGCCGCCCGCATCGACGGCGCTTCCGAGTGGCAGATCGCCTGGCGGGTCAAGATCCCGCTGGTGGCGCCCGCGCTCGTGCTCACCGGCCTGTTCGCGCTGATCGGCACCCTTCAGGTGTACGGCGAGCCGACCACGCTCAGCCCGATGACCACCGAGATCTCCCAGTCGTGGGTGCCGCTGATGCAGATCTACCGTGACGCCTTCGTCCGCGACGACCTGCCGCTGGCGTCGGCCGCCTCCGTCATCCTGGCCGTGGGCACGCTCGTGGTGTCGGTCGTGCTTCTCAAGGTCGCCCAGAAGCGGGCGTTCGGGGGCATGCAGTGAAGGCCGCCGCGCTCCCGCACCAGCGGGCCAGGCTTCTGCCCACGGTCGTGCTGCTCGTCGGCGCCTTCTACTGCCTGGTGCCGGTCGTCTGGGTGATCGTGGCCTCGACCAAGTCGAGCGCCGAGCTGTTCTCCACGTTCACCTTCGCGCCGGGGACGGGGCTGCTGGACAACCTGCGCGACCTGTTCGCCTTCGGCGACGGCCAGTATCTGCGCTGGGCGGCCAACAGCGCGCTGTACGCGGGCGTCGGCGCCGCCGCCTCCACCCTGATCTCCACGCTGGCCGGATACGGCATGGCGAAGTACGACTTCCGCGGCCGGAGCGTGCTCTTCTACGCGATCCTTGCCGGAGTGCTCGTGCCCGGCATGACCCTGGCGATCCCGCAATATCTGATCATGTCGGAGACCAACCTGGTGGGCTCCTACTGGTCGGTCCTGCTGCCGAGCCTCATCTCGCCCTTCGGCATCTACCTGGCCCGCGTGTACGCCATGTCGTCGGTGCCGGACGCCACCCTGGAGGCCGCCAGGATCGACGGGGCCGGCGAATACCGCATCTTCGGCTCCATCGGGCTGCCCATGATGCTGCCCGGCATGGTGACGATCTTCATGCTGCAGTTCGTGGGCATCTGGAACAACTTTCTGCTGCCGTTCATCATGCTGTCGGACCAGGGGAAGTTCCCGATCACCGTGGGCCTGTACACCCTGCTCGCCAAGGGCTCCTCCGAGCCCGCCCTCTACGGCATCGCCATCGTGGGCGCCGCCGTGTCGGTGATCCCGCTCGTCGCGCTGATGTTGTTCCTGCAGCGGTTCTGGCGGCTGGACCTGCTCAGCGGAGGGCTCAAGGGATGAGCGCTGCCGCACCCGCATTCGACCGCCATGCCGCCTAGCAGAAAGCCGTTCATGCACCTCCATCACTTCCACGCCGCCGGCGTGTCCGTCGTCCTGGAATGTCCGCCCGACGCCCTGCCCGCGATCCTGTACTGGGGGCCGGACCTGGGTGTGCTCGGCGCCGACGCCCTCGGGCGGCTGGCGGCCGAGCTGCGGCCACGGGCCGACCAGACCGTGGAGGCACCCGTACGCACGGCGCTGGTTCCCGAGGGGCGTACCGGATGGGTGGGCATGCCCGGTCTGTCCGGTCACCACCAGGGAGAGAACTGGTCCCCCGCCTTCACCGTCGTCACGTACGAGCGGGAGGGACGGGGCGTCACCGCCACCGCCACGGACGAGCGCGCCCGGCTCGACCTCATGCTCACCGTCGAACTGGGCGCTTCCGGGCTGCTGCGCGCGCGGGCGGAGCTGCGCAACCGCCACGCGCTGCCGTACACGCTGGACGCGCTCAACCTCGTCCTGCCCGTGCCGGGCAACCCCACCGAGCTGCTCGACCAGGCGGGACGGTGGTCCAAGGAACGGGTCCCGCAGCGGCGGCCGCTGACCGTCGGCACCCACCTGCGCGAGAACCGCCGTGGCCGCACCGGCGCCGACGCGGCCACCGTGCTGCTCGCCACCACCGAGGGGACCGGGTTCCAGCGCGGCGAGGCGTGGGGCCTGCACGTCGGCTTCAGCGGCAACCACCGCTACTACGCCGAGCGCACCGCGACCGGCCGGACGATGCTCGGCGGCGGCGAACTGCTGCTGCCCGGCGAGGTCATCCTGGCCACCGGCGAGACGTACGCGAGCCCCTGGGTCCACGCCACCTACGGCCGCGGCCTCGACGAGGCGGCCC
>NZ_JAAAHR010000056.1:0-48317 GCF_009908215.1 Nonomuraea sp. K271
GGGTGGGGGTGGCCGTGACGGTCACCGTCGGCTGCGCGGTCTTCGTCCTGGTCGGGACGGACGTCGGCGTGCCCGTGGGCCGCTCGGCCGAGCGGGTCGGCACGGCCGTCGGCTGGACCGCCGTGGGCGTGTAGGTGGGGATCGGCAGGGGCGTGGGCGTGTCCTTCTGGCCGAGCGCCTCGTCGTACTTGCCGACCCGGTGGCCGCTGCCGTCCTTCTGGATGACCAGGGCTGTCTCGCTGAACTGGTCGTTCACCCAGAGCAGCCCGTCCTTGACGAAGACCTCCAGCGGCCCGGCCTTGCCCGTGACGACCTTCTCCGGCTCGAACTTCTTGGCCACGGTGTCGTACACGATGAGCCGGCCCGTGCTCTCGTTCGCGATGTAGATCCGCCGGCCGAGCGCCTGCGGCCTGCCCAGCTTGCCGCCCTTCACCGCGACGGTCGTCAGGGCTCCGCTGGCCGTGTCGACCAGGACGAGCGCGCCCTGCGCGGGCGCCAGCACGGGCACGACGTTGCTCTCGGCCACGGCCGGTACGAGCAGTCCGCCGGTGCCCGCGTCGGTGACGGTGCTGGGCAGGCTGACCTCGAGCCGGGTGCCGGTCGCTCCGATCACCATGGCGGAGGCGCGGGCGGAGTTGGTGACCAGCGGCACGCCGTTCGCGATCGTCAGCGTGAGCGGGTCGCCCGGCTCGCCGACCGTCACGGCCTTGCCCTTCTGGGCGCCGTTGATCTGGACGAGCGTGCCCTCCTCGGGGACGGGCACCCAGAGCGTACCGTTCTTGTCGATGCCCGCCTGCCCGAACGGCGGCTTCAACGTGATGGGCGTGCCGACCGTGGCCACGGTGAGCGGGTCGAGCTGCTGGACGGTGCCGCCGCGCGGGTCCAGCGCGTACGCCTTGCCCGCCGCCATCACGATCTCCATGCCGCCCGCGCCGAGCTTGCCGGTCTGGGCGACCTCCAGCTGGGTGGAGTCAATGCGGCTGACCTTGCCCGTGGACTCGTCGACGACGAGCACGTTGTCGCCGTCCTGCACCACCTTGAGCGCGTCGCCCTCGGAGGAGGCCAGGTCGACCCGGCCGTCCACCTGCCCGGACAGGCCGTTGGCGTGCACGACCTCGCCGTTGAGCGCGCTGGCCAGCCAGGCTCCCACGTCGGAGAGCTTGGGCCGGGCGCTCGACACCCCCGCGCCCAGGAACAGACCGGCCCCCACCAGCACGGCGACGAGCACGGACGCGACGATTCCCGCCACGCGCCGCCCCGCCGCACCCCGCCACCTCATGGCCACTTATTCACATCCCGCGACATTTGTGCACATGCGTATCCGCGCACACCCTAGGGCCGGGCCCGTGCCTGAGAACGTTCCTTCAAACAACCTGGAAATGTCGGTCAGCGCCCGTCGCGCTGCCGATCCTCGATGGCGCGCAAGTGTTCCTCCATCGACGTCTCGTACGACTCCAGCAGATCGCTGAAGTTCTCGTCGGGCAGGCCCACGCCGAGCGTGCCCGCCATGACCGCCTCCACCTTCCGCGCCACGTCGTCCTGGGCCTCCTGCGCGGCCCGCAACATCGCCTCGGCCAGACGCCGGCTGTCCATGCGCATGGCCCGCGGCGCCAGTTCGACCTCCGTCAGCCGGCCCGAGGGGCCGACCGTCACACGCACCTGCCCGTCGGCCGCCTCGCCGCGGCCGACCGCCATGTCGATCTCACTCCTGAGCTCCTCGACGCGGGCCAGCATCTCCTCCGCCCGCGCGGTGATGCGTTCCAGATCCTCGGGGTCGAAGTCGTTCACCGTACCTCCCGGCTCTTCTGCGGGGAGAGTACGGCGGGCCGAGTCCACTTCGGAAAAAGTTGAAGGGTGTCAAAATCGATTGCGCGTACACGAACATTAATGGAGCATTCCCACCAAGTAGCCGGCGGGGAAATACGCCTTACCGATGGCGGCACGCGCACGCCACCGGCCGCCTGTCCCGGGTCCGCGAGTCCTCTCCAGGGAAGGGTGTTCGTGTGAGTCAAGGGTTCGTCTCCATCGGCCCCGGCGGTCTCGACGAGCTCCACAAGGCTGGCAAGGCGTGCGCCGACACGGCCGCCGCGCTGTCCGGCGTCCTGCGCGAGTTCCAAGCCGGCGCCGCCCCCGAGGTGGACACGTACGACCTCATCGAGGAGGGCGCCGCCGAGTTCGCCAAGGGCTACGAGGCGTTCTTCAACGGCCTGTCGTCGGCCCTGTGGAAGCGCGAGACGACCCTGGTGCAGCTCGCCGAGGGGCTGCTGGCCGGCGCGGCCACCTACGACGCGGCCGGCAGCGGGCGGTCCGAACCGCAGCCGGCGCCCACGGCGGCCGAGCCACCGGACCCCGGCACGGTGTCGATCATCTGGAACGCCACCCTGGACATGCTCGGAATGGGCGGCGCGTACGAGGAGCAGCTCGCCCAGATGCGCGAGAGCTGCCTGGCCACCGCGAAGAGCCTCAGAGACGTGCACGACAAGCACATCTCCGCGATCGAGGCGCACGTGAGCCGGGCGGACTGGGCGGGCGACGCCGCCGACGCCTTCCGCGAGACCTGGCGCACCCACGTGAACCCGCCGGAAGGCAATACCGAGACGCCGGGCCTCCCCGACCTGGCCGCGCGGGCCGACGAGGCGGCGGCGATCATCGACAACGCGATCAAGGCCACCCAGGAGACCAAGAAGTACGTCGCCCTCTTCCTGGCCAGCCTCGGGGTGACCGTGGGGGTGGGCGCGGCGCTGAGCCTGGGCGCGCGGGCCGTCAACCGGCTGGCGGCACGGCAGGCGCTCGGCAGGGTGGCGCTCCTGCTGTCCACCCGCCACGCGAAACTCGGCGCCATGCTCCTCCGCCTCAACAGGATGCTGGGGCTCCGCTCCGGGACGCGGCTGCTGGGAGCCAAGGAGGCCGGACGCACGGTGCTGTCGGCGTACGCGAAGAACGCGGGGCTCGTGGCGGGCACCAACTACGTCAACTCCAGCCTGGCCAACACCTTGCGGGGACGCGAGGACCCGTGGGGGATCAACGTCAAGATGGCCGGCACACTGACCGGCCTCTCGCTCCTCGGCGGAGGGGTCGGCTTCGTGAAGGGCCTCGCCCCCGTTGCGCGGCT
Organism: Nonomuraea sp. K271; assembly: GCF_009908215.1. NCBI lineage: Bacteria > Bacillati > Actinomycetota > Actinomycetes > Streptosporangiales > Streptosporangiaceae > Nonomuraea > Nonomuraea sp. K271. Next base: position 3,113 of record NZ_JAAAHR010000056.1, read on the forward strand.
GGCGCAGAACCATCCGATGGCGTTCGCCATCGGGCTCGAAGGGGCGCTCAACGCGGGCGCCAGCACCGGCCTCAGCCTGCTCTACGACGGCAAGCCGCTGGGGGCGGCGCTGAAGGACGGCCTGACCGTCGGCGGCGTCAGTGCCCTCTTCGGCGGCGGGTACGCGCGGTTCCTACGCGACAGGACCGGCCTGCGCCACCACGCTTTCCACAAGGCGGACAAGTGGGACCTCAGACTGTCGGCGGCGGACCCGTCGAAGCCGCTGACGCCGATGAACGCGCAGTTCACCCCCCGCCGCCTCTTCTCCTGGATGGACCCGGCTAAGCACGGGTACGTGCCGGTGGTGGGGAGAGGCGCGGGCGACCCCACGACCGTCTGGGCGCCGAAGAACAGCGTGTCGGCCAGGGCGCGGGAGTTCCAGTTGTGGAACCCCCAGTCGGCCCTGAACAAGATCAGCAACTGGCCCAAGGCCGCGCAGGTGCCCGCGCAGGGGCTGGTGAACTTCAGCTCCAAGCCGGTCAGCGCCTTTCTGGACGGCTCGCCGTTCGTGAAGGGCCGCCTGCTGGGTCTTCTGCCCGGAACGATCTCCTACGGCCTCGTGCCGCGCGGCCAGGTCGACACCCCGCCGTTGTCCGTCCCCGGGCACGACGACTGGACGTCCGAGGCGCCCGTACCGACCCTGCCGCCGCCCACGCCGGGCGGCGGGGAGCGGATCGTGGCGCCCGGCGACACGCTGAGCCACATCGCCGTGGACGAGTACGGCGACCCGCGCCACGCGCAGACCGTCTACGAGGCGAACGACGACATCGAGGGCATCACCCCCGACCACATCGAACCCGGATGGCGCCTCGACATCCCCGAGATCCCCACCGGCGAGAAGCCCCGCTGAGGTGCGGGAACGTTGACGGTTAACCGTTTCTTGAAGTGGAACGCCCGGTCAATGTTCGTCGCTAGCCTCTGCTGGATGTTCTCTGCTATCAGAAAGTCGGCGGTGGCCGTCGCGGCGCTCGCCCTCGCCTTCGTCGCCGGCGCCGCACCCGCCCACGCCGCCGGGCTCGGCACGTACGGCGATTTCTCCCGCATGTTCGACAAGAGCGCCGGCCAGTTCTGGTCGGGCTCGTGGCGCAACCAGTGGGCATGGGAGCCGAAGGGCGGCAACGTCTCGCACATCAGGTGGGGCGACCCGGCCAAGTGGCCGCCGGCCAACTACGAGAAGTTCCAGCGCGTCGGCGACTGGGTCAAGCTCGACGGCTACGGCAACAGCGAAGGCATGCTCAAGCAGCGCGTCACCAAGGAGCGGATCGGCGACGTCAACTGCAAGAACATGAAGCCGCTGCTGTCGCTCGACGGCAAGCAGCACTATGTGAAGTGGACCGTCCAGCCGGAGGCGTACTGTCTCGAGGCCTGGGGGAAGATCCTCATCCCCGGCGGCACCGACGTGGACTTCTACCACAAGCAGGTGTGGTTCCCGCCGTCCGGGCCCACCTGCGCCAACAAGTACTTCAAGGGCCGAACCTGCATCAAGCAGTTCGAGATCTGGAAGGACAACAACCGGGGCAACGGCGACGTCGGCGGGCCGCTGGAACTGCGGCACAAGCGGGACAACATCTTCGCCAAGGGCATGGGGCCGGCGTTCATCATCCACAACTACTTCCCGAACGACGGCTGGCAGGCCGAACTGCGCCAGGCCTGGACCTACTGACCTCCGTCCTCTCGCCGGCGCGAAGCGGGAGCGGTCAGCCCGGACGGCGGGCGACCAGGGCGAAACGGCGGGCGGTCACCTGCTGGGTGACGAACGTGCCCCCCGGGGGCGAGGAGACGGCGGACCTCGTGCGGGTCGTACGCCTCGTGCCGGTCGACGATCAGCTCGAACGCCCCGGTGGGGAGCGGTAGCGTCCCCTCCCCACCGGCCGCCACCACCTCGACGCCCAGCGGCTCCAGGCGGCGTCGGGCGACCGGCACGTTCGGCGGGTGCCCTTCGGTGGCCACCGTGCGCGGCGGCAGCGGGGCCAGCGACGCCAGCAGCTCGCCGCCTCCCGTGCCCAGGTCGAGAAGCGAAGCCGTGCCGGGCAGCCGCTCGCGCACCATGCCCGCGTAGTCCCACGGCAGGTCGCCCGTCACCGTCATGCGGCCGTCGAACACGGCGAAGTCCCAGCCCTCGAACGGCGTGGCCAGCGCCTCCTGGATCAGCTCGTCGTAACCCACACCGCGATCATGCCTTCTCCTCCGGCCTGGCGCATCCCCGTCGTGTCCTCGGCGTCACGCGGTCGCGTCGTTCCGGACGGCCGGATGTCAACCATCGGATGAAGGGTCGCAACCTCCGGCCGTACCGGCGGGCGGGGCGGCGTTCCTAACGTGCGGGTCATGGATATGAGACGGCGGAACACGGTGGTCGCGGGGGCCGTGGCGCTCCTGCTCGCCCAGGGCTGCGCCACGCCGCAGGGCGGCGCGACGCCCGCGCGGGGTGCCGGTGCGGGCGGTCCTGATGCGGTGCTGGACAGCGGACGGATCCGAGGAGTCCATGACGGGGATGTCGTGCGATATCGCGGTATACCGTACGCCCAGCCGCCCACCGGGGACCTTCGCTGGCGCCCGCCCCGGCCCGTCGCCCGGTGGCAGGGCGTGCGCGACGCGACGACGTCCGGCCCCGCCTGCCCCCAGGCCAGCGAGAACCCCAAGGAGAGCAGCGAGATGGAGAACTGCCTCACCCTCGACGTCACCGTCCCCAGAAAGCCGGCCCCCAGCGCACCTGTCCCCGGTGAACCGGGCTCCCGGAAGGCGGGCTCCGGGAAGACGGGTTCCGGCCAACCAGGCTCGGGCCAAGCCGGCTCGGGCGCGTCGGGCGGCGCGGGCAGGCCGGTGATGGTCTGGTTGCACGGCGGCGGCTTCACCGCGGGCCGCGGCGCCGACTACGACCCGCGCCGCCTGGCCGTCCAGGGCGACGTCGTCGTGGTCACCGTGGAGTTCAGGCTCGGCGTGCTCGGCTACGTCGCGCTGCCCGGCATGCCCGGTGGCGGCACGTTCGGGCTGCAGGACCAGCAGGCCGCGCTGCGCTGGGTACGGCGGAACGCGGCGGCCTTCGGCGGCGATCCGGGCAACGTGACGTTGTTCGGCGAGTCCGGCGGCGGCATCGCCACGTGCGGCCAGCTCACCGCGCCCGGCGGCAAGGGCCTGTTCCACAGGGCCATCGTCCAGAGCGGCTCGTGCGGCACGGCCCTGCTGCCCAACGCGACCGGTCCCGGCACGCCGAAACTGTCGTTCTGGCGCCCGCTGAAGGAGACGTACGCCGCCACCCGCTCGGCGGCGCGGCAGGTGGGCTGCCCGGCGGGGAAGGACGCGGCGAAGACGCTCCGTTGCCTGCGCGGCAAACCGGTCAAGGAGCTGCTGGAACTCACCGGGATGTTCACGGCGGCCTCGTACGGCGGCCCGGCGCTGCCCCTCTCCCCCGAGCGGGCGCTGCGCAAGGGCGACTTCGCCCGCGTGCCCGTGCTCACCGGGCACACCAGCAAGGAGGCGCTGGTGTTCGCCGGCGTGATGAGCCTGCTCGGCGAGCCGGTCACCGACGAGAACCTCCCCGAACTGCTCCGTCAGGGCTTCGGCCGCAGGGCGGAGGAGATCGCCCGCCGGTACCCCAGGGACGACTACGCCACCCCGAGCGAGGCGTGGGCCGCCCCCAACACCGACGCCATGTTCGCCTGCCCCCACGCGAGGGACGGCGATGCCCTGGCCCGCCGGACGAAGGTGTACGCCTACGTCTTCGGCGACGACACCGCGCCGCCGTTCGTGCCGACGTTGCCGGGGTTCCCCGCGGGGGCGCAGCACGCCTCGGAGCTGGCGTACCTGTTCGACGTACGGGACAAGCCGATCAACCTGGACGGCGAGCCCGTGCCGCTCACCCGGACCCAGCTGTCGGTGGCCCGGGATATGGTGGCCGCCTGGGCGTCGTTCGCGCGGACCGGCACGCCGTCCTCCGGCGACCGGGCCTGGCCGCGCTGGGGCTCCGGCGGGCGGGTCGCGCACCTGATCACCGAGCGGCCGGGAAGCACCGCCACGACGCCCGCGCCCCGGTGCGCCCACTTCGATCGACCATGACCGACACCACACCGTCTTCGAGCGACGCCAGGAGGGTCCAGGCCTTCCTGGTCGTCGTCATGGCGGCGTTCGCCCTGCTCGACCTGGCACTCTACCGGAGCGTGCAGCGCACGAGCGGCCCGTTCGGCCCGGCCGCGGGGCTGGCGCTAAGCCTGGCCGCCGACGCCTGCCTGCCGTTCCTCGTACGGTTCACGCGGGTGGTCGCCATGCTCGTCTGCGCGGGCTCGGCGCTCGCCGCCGTCGGCGACACGCTGGCTCCCGGGTCGTTCACGCCGCTCGACCCTGTGACGCCGACGACCGTGCCCCTGTGCACGCCGGCGATCGTGTGGTTCGTTGTCAACAGGCTGCCGCGCCGGGAGGCGGTGGCGTACGTCGCGGTCCTGGCGCTGGCCGCCACCCGGTTGTGGAGGCCCGAGTGGGAGATCGCCTACGGCGGGATCGTCGCCACGGTGCTGCCCGGCGCTCTCGGCGTGTACGCCCGCGCCCGCCGCGAGCTGCTGCGATCGTTGCGGGAGCGGGCGGAGAGCACCGAGCGCGAGCGGCGGCTGCTCGCCGAACGGGCGAAGGCGGCGGAGCGGCAGCGGGTGGCGGGCGAGATGCACGACATCGTCACCCACCACGTCACCGAGATCGTCCTGGCCGCCGGGGCGTTGAAGGTATCGGCGGCCGACCACGAGGTCCGGGCGGCGGCCGAGCACATCCGCGACGCGGGCTCGCGCACGCTGACGGAGCTGCGCGACCTGATCGGCGTCCTGCGCCGCGGCCACGCGCACGAGCCCTGCCAGCCTGCGCGCGTCACGCTCGACCCGTCCGGTCTGGGCGTCCTCGTCGGCTCCGCCACCTCCGCGGGCAACCCGGCCACCCTGCGGGTCACCGGCACGCCGGAGGCGGTGACGCCGGCGATCGCGAGGGGCGCGTACCGCGTGGTGCAGGAGGCGCTCACCAACGCCAGGAAACACGCGCCCGGCGCGCCTGTCGAGGTCGAGCTGGCCCATGACCGCGACCGGCTGACCGTCACGGTCGCCAACGCCCCTCCACCGGCGGGTTCGGCGGCGAGCTCGGCGGCGGTTTCCGTGGCGGCCGGGTCAGGGCTGGCGGCGAGCGGTTCCGGGCTGGGGCTCGACGGTCTGCGGCGGCGGGTGTCGCTGCTGGGCGGCCGTTTCGCGGCTGCCCCCGAAGCGGACGGCGGATTCCGGGTCTCGGCCACCCTGCCCGTGTCAGTGCCCACGGACGACCGCCTGGACACCCCATGATCAGAGTACTCGTGGCCGACGACGACCCCATGGTCCGCCACCACCTTCGCGCCATCCTCACCTCGACGGGCGAGGTGGAGGTGGTGGCCGAGGCCGAGGACGGCGCGGAGGCGGTGGAGGCCGTGCTGCGCGCCGCTCCCGACGTCGTGCTGATGGACATCAGGATGCCCGGCGTGGACGGCATCACCGCCACCGCCGAGATCGCCAGGCTGCGCACGCCCCCGGTGGTGGTGGCCCTGACCACGTTCGACTCGGACACCCACGTGCTGCGCGCGCTCCAGGCCGGCGCGAACGGTTTTGTCGTGAAGTCGACCCCACCGCAAGACCTGATCGACCTGGTCAAGGTCGCGGCCCAGGGCGCCACCGTGTTGTCGCCGTCCGCCGCCCGTCACCTCGTGTCCCGCTCGGCGCCGGCGGACGACGCCGTGCGGGAGAAGCTGGCCGGGCTGAGCGAACGCGAGCGCGACGTGCTGGCCTGCCTCGGCGAGGGCCTGACCAACGGCGAGATCGCGGCCCGCCTGTTCCTGTCCGACTCGACCGTCAAGAGCTACATCTCGCGCCTGCTGGGCAAGCTCGACCTCGCCAACCGCACCCAGGCGGGCCTGCTCGCCCATCAGGCGGGTCTGGTCGGTCCCTGACCAAGACCTATGTCATGACGTCGACATGACGTCTGTCATGTCGAGCCGGTGACAGCGCGGACTGCCCATGACCAGGCTGGATGGATCAGGATAATCGTCATGATCTCCCCTCGAATGCGACACACCAGGCGGCTGGCCGCCGCAGCCGCGCTGCTCACCACGGCGACCCTGATGGCCCCGGGCACCGCCGCGGCCGCTCAGGATCCCGTGCTGGACCGGCAGGCGCTGCAGCAGTCGCTGGACGCCGCGCACAAGGCGGGGATGTACGGCATGCTCTCGACGGTCCGCGACGGGAACCGTACGTGGCAGGGCGCCACCGGCGTCGCCGACGTGACGACCGAACGGCCGATGCACCCGAGGATGACGCACCGGGTCGGCAGCATCTCCAAGACCTTCGCGTCCGTGGCCGTGCTGCAGCAGGTGGCGAGCGGCACCATCGAACTGGACGCCCCCATCGGCCGTTACCTGCCCGACCTCGTTTCCGGCGAGCGCGGCAAGAGGATCACCGTACGGATGTTGCTCAACCACACCAGCCACATCGCCGACTACCTCGCTCCGGCGTTCCCCTCGCTGCTGGAGGGCAAGACCAGCAGCCTGGACGAGCACCGGTTCCGTAAGATCAAGCCGGCGGAGCTGGTGAAGATGGGCCTGGAGGGAACCCCGACGGGCGAGCCCGGCGCGACGCCCGGCTCCTACTCCAACACCAACTACGTGATCATCGGCCTGCTCCTGGAGAAGGTCACCGGCGAGAACGCCGAGCGCCACATCACCCGCAACGTGATCCGCAAGGCGGGCCTGCGGCACACGTCCTACCCGCGCACGCCCCGCATCCCCGGGGCCCACTCGAAGGCGTACGAGTCGTGGTACGGGCTGATCGACCCGCCGCGCGACTACAGCGTCTACGACATGTCGTTCGTGCGCACGGCCGGTGACGTCGTGTCCACGATGGACGACCTCAACCGGTTCTACCGGGAGTTGCTGCGCGGGCGGCTGGTCGGCGCGAAGCAGCTGGCCGAGATGCAGAAGACGGTGCCCGTGAACGCGGGCGGCGGATACCTGCTCTACGGCCTCGGGCTCTACGCCGCCGACCTGCCGTGCGGCCGGTTCTGGGGGCACGACGGAGCCGTCTTCGGCATGGGTGCGCAGTCGCTGTCCAGCCCCGACGGAAAGCGCCAGATCTCGTTCGGGATGAACTTGATGAAGTACCAGCGCGTCGGCGACGACGGCCAGCTGGAGCCGAGCGAGATCGACAACGCGATGGGCAACCATCTGGTCCTGGCGTTGTGCGGGAAGGGCGGCGCGACCGCGAAGTCGGAGCAGAAGCCGTTCGTGCCGTTCCCGACGGGCCGGACGACCGTCAAGCGCTGACCTGCACAAAGGCCGATATATCGCCATACTCGGCCCCTCCGGGGCCGCCTGCGCAAGGTGCCTGGTCTGTGGACTTATCCACATAAGTGCTGTGTGTGGATTTGTCCACAGATGATCGCGGCGAGTCTCCGTAATGTCCCTGGTGTGCCGGGAACGACCGGCACACCGACACGGGGAGGACCCAATGCGTAAGACCCTTGCGATCGCGACTCTGGCCGGCTCGATGGCCGTCACCGGCATCGCTCTCACCCCCGCCGCCCAGGCCGCCACCCAGGCCGCCACCCAGTCCACCGCTACGACCGCCGCCGACGCGTTCCACAGCGGTGGCAGCTGGGGCAAGTTCTTCTCCAGCGACCGCAAGGCGTACACGTTCGGGAAGACCTGGAAGCAGCACGGCAAGGTCCACACGAAGTGGTACGGCGTCGACAAGCGCGGCGGCAAGAAGGCCTGGGTCTGGTTCGAGGTCTACCAGAACGGCCACTGGAAGAGGTTCAACAAGGCCTGGGACGGCAAGGTCGTCGGCAGCTGGAGCGGGCGGGGCGTCAAGAAGGCCTACACGTTCACCTGCTGGGCGGGCAAGTTCGACAACTGCGGCCGCAAGTACCGCATCTACTAGACACCCATCCCCGAGGCCCGGCGGACACCCGCCGGGCCTCGGCCGTGTCATAGAACACGCCCAGCACCGTGGCGAGCCGGCCGGGACGGCTCCGCAGGGATGCCGGAGCCGCGGATCCTGGCCTTACATGATCCGAGCCTAGGCCCCGCCGCGGAAACGGTCGGTGGCCGCGACGAGCCGGTGCAGCGTGCCGGGCTCCGCACCCGCGTGCCCGGCGTCGTCCACGAGCTGGAAGTCGGCCTCCGGCCAGGCCAGATGCAGGTCCCAGGCGGCCTGCGGCGGCGTCTTCATGTCGTAGCGGCCGTTGACGATCACGCACGGGATGTGCCGGATCGCGCCGACGTCGAGCAGCTCGCCGTCGCGCAGGAAACATCCCTGGCTGAAGTAGTGCGCCTCCACGCGCGAGAACCCCACCACGTCGCGGTCGTCCAGCGCCGGCGGCGGCACGGGCAGCAGCCAGTTGGCCGACAGCTCCCAGGCGGCCCACGCATGTGCCGCCGGCACGTGCACCGCCGGGTCCGGGTCGAACAACCGGCGATGGTAGGCGTGCACCATGTCGTCGCGCTCTTCCGCCGGGATGTGGTCGCGGAAGGCCGCCCACTCCTCGGGGAACAGCCGCGCCGCGCCCGTGCCGGTGAACGCCCACGCCTCGTCGGCGGCACTGGCCAGGTAGATGCCGCGCAGCACGAGTTCGCTCACCCGGCCGGGGTGGCGGCGCGCGTACGCCAGCGCCAGCGTGCTCCCCCAGGACCCGCCGAACACCAGCCACCGCTCGATCCCCAGCAGCTCTCTCAGCCGCTCGATGTCCGCGACCAGATGCCAGGTGGTGTTGGCCGCCAGCGACACGCCGGGGTCGCCGGCGTGCGGCCGGCTGCGCCCGCAGTTGCGCTGGTCGAACAGGATGATCCGCCTCGTCGCACTGGGCGATTCCTTAGAACGGAATTCGGCAGCCGATAGACTCGAACCAGTGGCGCCGCCGACCGGGAGAGCACTCAGATGATCTTCATTACCGCCAAGTTCCGCGTCCTGCCGGAGCACGCCGACCGCTGGCCGGAGATCACCGCGGAGTTCACCGAGGCGACCCGCGCCGAGCCCGGCTGCCTGTGGTTCGACTGGACACGCAGCCTCGACGACCCCACCGAATATGTCCTCGTCGAGGCGTTCCGCGACGACGAGGCCGGCGCGGCGCACGTGGGCTCCGACCACTTCCGCAAGGCCCGGCAGACGCTGCCGCCCCACCTCGCCGAGACCCCGCGCATCGTCAACACGACCGTCCCGCAGGACGACTGGTCCGAGCTCGGCGAGATGGCCGTGCCCTCCCGCGGCTGACTCAGCCCCGCAGCCCCAGCAGGCGTGCGGCGTTGTCCTTCAGGATCAGGGGGCGCACCTCCGGCTTGATCTCAAGCTTGTCGAAGTCGGCCAGCCAGCGGTCCGGCGTGATCACCGGGTAGTCGGAGCCGAAGAGCACCTTGTCCTTCAGCAGCGAGTTGGCGTAGCGCACCAGTTGCGGCGGGAAATACTTCGGCGACCATCCCGACAGGTCGATGTAGACGTACGGCTTGTGGGTGGCGACCGCGAGGGCCTCGTCCTGCCAGGGGAACGACGGGTGCGCCAGCACGATCCGCAGCTCGGGGAAGTCGACCGCCACGTCGTCGAGCAGCATGGGGTTGGAATACCGCAGCCTGATCCCGCCGCCGCCGGGGACGCCCGCGCCGATGCCCGTCTGGCCCGTGTGGAACAACGCCGGCACGCCGAGCTCCTCGATGGCCTCGTACAACGGGTAGGCCATGGGATCGTCGGGCGAGAAGCGCTGCACGCTCGGGTGGAACTTGAAGCCGCGCACACCGTAGTTCGCGACGAGACGGCGGGCCTCGCGCGCACCCGCCCTTCCCCGCCACGGGTCGATGCTGGCGAACGGGATCAGCACGTCGGCGTGCTCGGCGCAGCTCTCGGCCACCTCCTCGTTCGCGATCGGCGGATGCCCCGTGGCGTGCTCGGCGTCCACCGTGAACACGACCGCCGCGATCCGCCGCTCCCGGTAGTACGCGGCCATCTCCGGGATGGTCGGACGGGGATGCGCCTTGAAGTATGTCGCCGAGGCCTCGAACAACTCAGGGCTCAGGGACCCGTGCCCGTTCCTGGAGACCTCGGCGTGCGTGTGCACGTCGATCGCGAGCAGGTCGTCGAGGTTCAGCCGCCCCGGCATCTGGTCTGGCACGTGTCCGGCCTCCTGCGTCTCGCCGCGGCGCGACGCCGCGGAACCACACCGGTGACAAATGTACGCCGCGCGGGTCGAAGCCCGGCGCCCTCGCTCCCGCGCGGCGGATCGTGCACCCCGGCTAGACCTCCGGCGCCACGGCCGGGGCGCCGACCTTCTTCACGGGCTCGCGCGCCGCCGCGGTGTACTTGATGCCGCTCACGGCCACCAGGCTCACCGCGCCCAGCACGGTCAGGAACACGGCGACCGGCGTGGACGAGCCGAACGCGGCGTACAGGGCGGGGAAGGCCGGGGTGACGGCGCCGGCGACCGTGCCGCCCGCGGCGTAGGCGATGGAGATGCCGCTGTAGCGGACCTTGAGGTCGAACATCTCGCTGAACAGGCCGCCCTGCGCGCCGGCCATGATGCCCTGCACCACCGCCGCCACCAGGAACGCGATCAGGGCCGGCACGGTCTCGCCGGTGTTGACCAATGCGAACATCGGCACCGGCCACACCACCGCGGTGATCGCGCCGACGATGTAGAGCCGCTTGGCGCCGTACCGGTCGGACAACACCGCGGACGCGATGATCGCGAGGATCCACACCGAGGTCGACGTCAGGATCAGCGTGAGCAGCGTGTTGCGCTCGAAGCCGGCCACCTGGGTCCCGTAGGTGAGCATGTACACGGTGACGGCGTAGCCCACCGCGGGCGGCGCGATCGCGGCCAGGCCGCCCAGGATGAGGTTGCGCGGGTGCCGGCGCAGCAGTTCGGCGAAGGGAACCTTGCTGATCGTGCGCTCCTTCTTCGCCTTGGCGAATTCGGGCGTCTCCGACAGGCGCAGGCGTACGACGAAGCCGACGATGACCAGCGCCGCGCTCAGCAGGAACGGGATGCGCCAGCCGTAGGAGAAGAACGCCTCGTCGTCCATGCCGGCGACGGCCAGGAACGCCAGGTTGGAGGTCAGCACACCGATCGGCACCCCGAACTGGGCGAAACTTCCATAAACCGCGCGACGGTGTGGTGCGGCGTTCTCCGTGGAGATGAGCAGCGCGCCGCCCCACTCGCCGGACACGCCGAAGCTCTGGACGAGACGGAGCGAGACCAGAAGCAGCGGCGCTCCGATGCCGATCGCCGCGTACGTCGGCAACGTTCCGATGAGGAAGGTGGACCCACCGGTCAGGATCAGCGTCAGCACGAGCATCGACTTGCGGCCGATCCTGTCGCCGAAGTGACCGATGACCGCGGCGCCCAGCGGCCGGACCAGGAATCCGGCGGCGAACGCCGACAACGACGCGAGCGTGGCGGCCTCGGGCGACGCGTCCGGGAAGAACAGCCGGGGGAACACCAGCGCCGCGGCCGTGCCGAAGATGAAGTAGTCGTACCACTCGATCGACGTGCCGATGAAGCTGGCAGCGAAGAGCCCTTTGATCGATGGAGGCTTGGACGTGCCGTCGTGGGTCATGGGTGGCACTCCTCAGAGCGGGGTGGATGTCGGCGGTTTGCGGAGTTGTAGGGACCGTATTTCGTACGGGTGCCGCAGATCGTGGGTCATCTGCGGCACCTGGACTACGTCATCTGTCGCGGTCGCGGCCGGCAGGGGCCGCGACGGGCGGCGGCCGGCGCGAGGGCCCGCCGTCGACGTCGAGGAGGTGCCCGGAGATCCACCGGGCCCGGTCGCTCAGCAGGAACAGCGCGGCCTGGGCGACGTCCCAGGCGGTGCCCTCGGTCATGAGCGCGGTGCTCTCGCGCCGCGCCGCGCGCGCCTCCTCGGGCATGTTGGCGGCGGCGAACGACCCCCAGATCATGCCGACCCGCACGCCGTTGACCCGGATGCCCTGCGGTCCGAGGGTGGCCGCGGCGCCTTCGGTCAGATTCTCCAGCCCCGCCTTGGCCAGGGAGTACACCATCCCGGGCCCGCGCGCCCGCACGGTCACCGAGGAGATGTTCACGATCGAGCCGCCACGCGGCAGCACGGGGACGGCGTGCCGGGTGACCTGCCAGGCTGAGGTGAGGTTGACCGTCATCAGTTCGGCGAACCGGTCGGGAGTGACCTCGAACAACCCCGCGGGGTCGCCCGACGCGACGTTGTTCACCAGGGCGTCGAGCCCGCCGAGGCGGGCCGCCGCCTCGGTGACGGCGGCGGCGCACGCCCGGTCGGAGGTCACGTCGGCGACCACGGGCACCGCATCGCCGCCGTCCTCGCCGATCACCTTCACGGTACGGCCGGCGGCGGCCGCGTCCCGGTCGAGCACCGCGACCCGCGCGCCGTGCGCGGCGAGCACCCGGGCGATGGCGTAGCCGACGCCCGGCAGCGCTCCGTTCTGCCCGGCCCCGGTGACCAGGGCTGCGCGACCCGCCATCCACCGGGCCCCGGCACCGGCGAACGGATCGGCCGGCGGATCGTCGGACATGAGCTCCTCCCCTGTCGAACGGCCCTGCCACGAGCCCCCGGGACCGCGCGGAAGGTCCGGGGCCGGGGTCGTGTGCTTCATGGGGCCGGAGGCGCCGCGCCGTCGCGGGGTGGTTCGACCCTGGCCGAGATGCCGGACCAGTTGGAGAACACCCGGACCACCATGGAGATCCCGGCGTTGCGGGCCCCCGCCACGACGATCGGCAGGTTCTTGGGCGCGCCGTCGGCGAAGTACCGGTGGAAGGCGCCGGGCTCGCCGTCGTCGCTCTGGCGCCGGACGTTGCCGTGCACGTGGTTCTTGCCGGCCCTGGCCAGGTCGGCCTCGGACCGCCCGCAGCGCTCGATCAGCCAGTCGCGCACGTCGGCCTTGCTCATTCCGGCCGCGGCCAGCATCTGGGCGTGCTCCGGGCAGAAGACCACGCCCGCGCTGGCGTGGCGGAAGATCCAGCTACCGGTACGCGAGATCGTGTCGGCGAAGTCGCCGAGCAGCGCCTCGGGGTCGTCGGTGTGCCGGTTGTCGACGAACTCACTGGTCCTGAGCAGGGTCGTGGAGACGGCGTCGACGCCGGCGGCCACCCCGCCGTCCACCGAGAGCGGCTCCCACGGGCTTTCCTCCTCGTTCTCGGCGACGCACATCGCCCACCGTCCGGGAACGCCCTGGGTCGCCTGCTCCAGCACGTGCGGCACCACGCCGAGCCCGTTGCGCACGATCAGCCCGATCGCCCTGGCCACGGTGGCGTTGGCGCGGAAGCCGGGCCCGAACACGCCGCCGGTGGCGTTGAAACCCAGCCGCCGGCGTACCGGGCCGTTGACCACGATGAGCGGCGCGGGGCCGCTGGTGCTCTGCCAGCCGCCGCCCACGGTGGAGCGTTCGGCCATCAGCGCGTCCCAGGCGCCCAGCACCACAGGGAAGTATTCGGGCCGGCAGCCCGCCATCGCCGCGTTGATGGCGGCCAGCTCGACCGAGACCTCCCGTTTGAGGTGGTCGAGCCGGCCGATGACCTCGTCGGCGGGCCGTGACGTGGTGGCGAGGAACGTGTCGACCAGTTCGCGCGTCGCCGGCACGACGGGCAGGCCGTCGGTCCAGCCCTTGTCGTACATGTACTCGATGGACCTGTGCGCGCCGTCCAGAGGGTCGGTGACCTGGGCGTCGAGGGTGCCGCCGGTCATCGGGAGGGCTCGCAGACCCGGCCGGCCACGTCGGCGACCAGCTGGGCGGCGCGTTCGGCGATCTGCTCCTCGTTGAGCACGGCCACCGGGTGCGGGGTCAGCAGCATCTCGAAGTTCTCGTCGCCGTGCACGCCGGCCATCGCCCGCGCGGTCACCTCGAACGCGTCGCTGACGATCACCGCGGCCGGGACGCCCACCCGTTCGAAGGCGATGCCGTCGGCCGCCGCCGCCGCGCTGCACGACCCGCAGTCGCCCACGCCGGTGATCACCACGTCGCTGACGGCGGCGATCTCCTTGAGCATCGGCTCGTCCACCGGGAAGGCGACATGCGGCTTGGTGCGCTGGATCGTCACCACCGCGCCGTAACGGTCACGGAGCAGGTCGCCGAGCTCGGTCAGCAGCTGCGCGGCGTTCCGCTTGGTATTGTTCAACAATCCGACGCGGGCGCCGGCCAGACTCAGCAGCCTTCTCGCGGACACCGCCACGTTCGCGGGCCGTACTGACAGGCCGGTCGGGTCAAGGATTCGGTCGAACATCCCTCAAACACCTCTTCTCGGCTCGTGGCCCCTCATCAGGCGTGGTTCGCCGGAGCGACGTCGCTGGGATAGGAGAGCCGGATGCCGTCGGGCCCCACGCCGAGGATCGGCGCCAGCATGCTCACCATCATGTTCTTGGGGACCAGGCAGTCGGGGCAGCTTCCGGCTCCGGCGGTGATCCGCACGTCGAAGCCGGGGCCCGCCTCCTCGACGGTCAGCTTGTAGCCGTCGACGGCCAGGGTGGACCGGATCTGCTCCAGGCGTGTTTCGTCGCGCATCTTCGCCTCACTCGTGATCGGGGCCGCGGGGTACGTCCGGCGGGGTGACCGGGTGCGACTACGACCCTGCTCAGAGCAATGTAGACCGTGGCATCTCAGATGAAATCTCGACTTTCGTGACACGGAAGGGCTAGTTGCATTTCGTCCGCATGCCCTGTTTGCCGTTCGAGAGGGAAGCCCCCTTTCCGTCCAGCGGAAGGGATTTTCGCCCAATTTGTGCTACTATCGAAAGGCTGTCCGTTTATGTAGCCTGGTTTACGCCCATGTAACCTAGGTCACGTCATACGGACAGGCAGGTGAATTGGTGACTGTCCTGGCAGACAAGTCTCTCGAACCCCATCGCCTGACATCGGCCCAGCGCGTGCTCTGCATTCTCGGCGTCTTCGACACCGAGAACCTGGCGCTGTCCCTCAGCGACATCAGCCGCAGGACCGGCCTCACGCTCAGCACGACCCATCGGCTGCTGAACGAACTACGCCGCTGGGGTGCGCTGTCCCGGCACAGCGACGGCAAGTACAGCATCGGCCTGCGCATCCTGGAGCTCGGCACCCTGGCGCCGCAGGGCGGCCAGCTGCGGGAGATCGCGCTGCCGTACCTGCACGACCTGCAGCACGCCACCCGGGGTAACATCCACCTCGGCGTGCCGGAAGGGCACGACGTCATCTACGTCGAGTCGTTGCGCGCCCGCGACACCGTCCCCGTGCCGAGCCGGCTCGGCGGGCGCTGGCCCATGCACGCGACCGGCACCGGGCTGGTGCTGCTCGCCCACTCCTCCCAGGAGTTCCAGGAGGAGGTGCTCGCCTCCAAGCTGCGCCGCTACACCGACCACACGCTCACCGACCCCGACGCGCTGCGGCACTTCCTGGCCGAGGTGCGCAAGTCGGGCGTCGCCATCGTGCAGAGCCAGCTCACCTACGACGTTATGGCCGTCGCCGTCCCCATCCGCGGCCCGCGCGACCGCGTCGTGGCCGCGGTCGGCATCACCGTGCCGCTCGGCTCGCCGTCCCCGCACTCCCTGGTGCCCGCGCTCGCCGCGACCTCCCGCAGCATCTCGCGCGCGCTCGGAGCGCCCTCGGCCGTCGCCGACGCCGGGGTGCCGCGCCAGACCGCGCACTGGCAGGTGCGCGAGGTGAAGTACTCCAGCCCCGTGGGCTCCTGAGCGGCGCGCCTCACGCGAACGCGCCGGGAACGGCCCGCTCCCCTGACGCGGGCCGGTCCCGTACGCGGCCGGTCACTCCCCCGACGGCACGGAGGTGATCGGCTCGATCGAGTAGCGGTGCGGGGGGCCGCCCTCGACCGGCATGATGTGCCCGGATATCCACCGGGCCCGGTCGCTCAGCAGGAACAGCGCGGCGTGGGCGATGTCCCAGGAGGTGCCCTCGGTCTTCAGCGAGGTGCCCTCGCGGCGCTGTTCGCGCATCTCCTGGGTCATGGGGCCCTTCGCGGCGAACGCCCCGTAGATGGCGCCGACCGCGACGCAGTTGACGCGGATGCCCTGCGGCCCGAGCGTGGTCGCCGCGCCCTCGGTCATGTTCTCCATGGCGGCCTTGGCCACGCAGTAGACCAGTCCGGGCCCGCGCCTGCGCGCCCCGACGGACGAGATGTTCACGATGGAGCTGCCGCGCGGCAGCACGGGGACGGCGTGCCGGGTGATCGACCACGCGGACTTGAGGTTGATGTCCATCAGCCGGTCGTAGTGCTCGGGGGTGGTGTCGAACAGCCCGCTCCGGTCGCCCGCCGCGACGTTGTTGACCACCGTGTCGAGAGCGCCCAGGCGGTCGACCACCTCGGCGACCGCACTCGCGCAGGCCCGGTCGTCGGTCACGTCGGCGATCACGGAGATCGCCTCACCGCCGTCCTCCGCGATCAGCTTCACCGTGCGCTCGGCGGCCTCCACGTTCCTGTCGAGCACGGCGACCCGGGCGCCGTGCCTGGCCAGCACCCGGCAGATGGCGTACCCGACACCCGGGTAGGAGGTGTTCTGGCCGCCCCCGGTGACCAGCGCGGTGCGTCCGGTCATCCACCGGGGCCCCGCGTCGGCGAAGGGGTCGATCATCGGATCGTCTGACATTGCCTGCTCCTATCCTGGTGTGCCTGACCGGCCCGCCCGCGGCCGGGCCGTCAGCCGGCGATCCGGGTCAGGCGGGACTTCATCTCCGTACGCTCCAGCGAGCCCGGCGGCACGAGCACGACAGTCGCCCGTACGGTCAGCCGGGCCCTGATCAGCTCCTCGATCTCCTGCCGCAGCCGCTCCTGGTCGCACGGTTCCTCGCCGAGCTCCACGTCGACCCGCAGCGGCGGCTCCACCCGCGGTCCAGGGCCGGGCAGGACGACCTGGACCACGCCGTTCGTCCGGGGATGCAGGGTCTGCGCCAGATCGCGGATCGCGGTGGGGAACACGTTCACCCCCAGCACGATCAGCATGTCGTCGGTACGCCCCACGCACCGGATGAGCGGCGCGCCGTCGCCGGCGAGCCCCGTCACCAGCACCCGGTCCCGCGTACGGAACCGGACGAGCGGGCAGCACTCGCGGTCCACCGAGGTGTAGACGAGCTCGCCCGTGGCGCCCGGCTCGGGGTCGATCGGCTCCCCCGTGTCCGGGTCGATGAGCTCCACCACCACGTGCCGGCCACCGGTGAACCGCATGCCGCCGGCCCCCGGAGGCTCGGCGAACAACACCGGCGCCATGTCCGCGTTGCCCAGCCCCTCGGTGACGCGGGCGCCCCACTCCTCCTCCATGCGCTGCTGGAACGCGGGCTCCCCGCCGCCGGGCTCGCCCCCCACGAAGATCTTGGTGATGCCGAACTCCCTGGGGTCACGTCCCAGCTTGCGTACGTATTCGGCCAGGTAGCGCACGTACGAGGGGGTGGCGTGCAGCGCGGTGACGCCCAGGGACTCCAGTGCCTGCACCGCCTTGTCCGACGCCCCGGTGCCGATGGGGACCATCGTGCAGCCGATGCGTTCCAGCGCGTCCCTGATCGGCAGCCCGCCCACGAACAACGTCAGCCCCGAGCCGTGCAGCACGACGTCCTCGCGCCGCGCGCCCATGGTCATGAACGCGCGGGCCACCATCTCGGTCCACGTTTCGGAGTCACGCCGGGTCACGCCCACCCAGCTCGGCTTGCCGGTCGTGCCGGTGGAGGCGTGGACGCGGATCACGTCGGCCATGTCCGCGCCCGCGTGCCGCCCGAGCGGGGGCGAACCGGCCTGGGATTCGCGCAGCAGCTGTTTGTCCGTGAAAGGCAGTTTGCGCAGGTCGTCGAGGGAGACCAGCGCCGCCGTGTCGACTCCGTGCCCGGCAAACAGGTCGGCGTAGAACGGAGAGCGCGCCGGCAGCCCGGCGAGCTGCGCGCGGAGCATCGCGGTGACGGTCTCTCGGTCCTCTGCCGCGACGAAGCCGGGTTTGATCACTGATCGTCCTTCCGGAGAGGTGGGAGTGCCGGTGCTCGGATGGGCGGCGGAAGCACTCACGGTGCCCCGCGCCACGAAGCCGTGGCGAAGCGGCCGCGGCGCATGAGTCGGAGTCGAGGCGAGGCCTTCGAGCGAAGGTCAGCGGTGCTTCACTATGCCCAGCGGGCCGGATGACGGGCCACCTGACTTTCGCGTCGCGGAAAGCAAATGCACGCCCGTGAACAGCGCGCATGATTGCTTTCCGTGACGTGAAATCCTCGTCGCATTCCCCTGCCGTCGCCGACATCCTGGCAGCGAAACCCGCCAGGAGAGAGGCCCGCATTCGATGGCAGACACGGTACGCGCGGCAGTGCAGATCGCCCCCAACAAGATCGAGGTGCGCGAGTTCCCCCGTCCGCGGATCGGCGAGGACGACGGACTGCTGCGCGTTGAGGCCAACGGCGTCTGCGGCAGCGACGTCGAGATCTTCAGGGGGCACCTCGGGTCGATGGACCAGGAGAACCCGAAGCCGTTCGTGCCCGGCCACGAGCCGATGGGCATCGTCGAGGAGGTCGGCGAGCGGGCCGCCGAACGGTGGGGCGTCAAGCCCGGCGACCGGGTGGCCGTCGAGATCATCATCCCGTGCCACGCCTGCCGCCGGTGCCTGACCGGGCACTACCAGTCGTGCCCCAACCGCAGGCCGGGCCACGGAGTGGCGTCGCTGGACGTGGCGCCGTCGCTCTGGGGCGGGTTCGCCGAGTACATGTACCTGTCGCCCCACACGATCCTGCACCCCATCGACCCGGCCCTCCCCGCCGAGGTGGCCGCCATGTTCAACCCCCTCGGCGCGGGCGTGCGCTGGGCCTGTCATCTGGGCGGCGTGGGGCTCGGGGACACCTTGCTGGTGCTCGGGGCCGGGCAGCGCGGCCTGTCCGCCGTCATCGCGGCGCGGGCGGCCGGCGCCGGCACGATCATCGTCACCGGCCTGGAGTCGGACGCCCACAAGCTGGCCCTGGCCCGCGAGTTCGGAGCCGACCACACGATCGTCGTCGACGGCGAGCAGGCCGAGGACACCGTGGAGCGGGTACGCGAGATCACCGGCGGCGAACTGGCCGACGTCGTGCTGGAGCTCACCCCCATGGCCGCGGGGCCGGTCACGGACGCGCTGCTGTCGGCGCGGCACGGCGGCCGGGTGGTGCTGGCCGGGCTCAAGGGCCGCCGCGAGATCCCGCTGCGCACCGATCTGATCATCAACCGCGCCCTCACCGTCGTCGGCGCGTTCGGCGTGGACCACCGTGCCTACCGCGAGGCGATCGGCATCATCGAGTCGCGCCGCCATCCCCTGGAGAAGCTGCACACCCACTCCTTCGGGCTGGACGACGCCGTCCTCGCCATCGAGACCCTCGGCGGCGGCGTGCCGGGTGAGGCCGCCGTACACGTCTCGGTACACCCCCACTCCTGAGGTCTCTGAGGTTCGCCATGCTTGTCGACGCCCACGCCCACCTGCTGCCCCGCGACTACCCGGCCGACGCCCCCGGATGTTTCCCGCGCATGGAGCCGATCGACGGCGACACCGCGCGCCTGCTGGTGTTCGGCGCGACCCGGTTCCGCGCCCGCGAGGTGTTCTTCGACGCCGAGCGCCGCGTCGAGGCGATGGACGCCTCCGGTGTCAGCGCCGAGGTGCTCACGCCCATGCCGCCGCTGCTCCGCTACGACCTGCCACCCGCCGACGGGCTGTCGCTGGCCCGGCACGTCAACGAGTTCACCGCCACGCTGTGCGCCGCCGACCCCCGGCGGCTCATCGGCTTCGGCATGGTGCCGATGCAGGACCCGGACGCCGCCGCCACCGAGCTCAAGGCGGTACGCGAGGCGGGCCTGCACGGCGTGGAGATCGCCTCCAACGTCCTGGGCGCCTCCATCGGCGACGAACGTTTCCTGCCGTTCTTCGCCGAGGCCGAACGGCTCGACCTGCCGATCTTCGTGCACGCCATGCCCGCCCCCACCGACCGGCTGCCCCGCTCGGCCATGGGCACGTACGTCGTGGGCCTGGAGGGCGCGCTGGCCGCCGCGTCGCTGATCACCGGCGGCACCGCCGCGGCCTGCCCGGACCTGCGTGTCTCCTTCAGCCACGCCGCGGGCGGTTTCCCGCTCATGCTCCCCCGCGCGCAGTACTTCTGGAGCGGCACCTGGAACGAGGAGCCGCCCGTCCCCGAACGCGCGATCGCGCACACCGAGGGCCCGTCGCCGCTCGACCACGCCCGCCGCTTCTACTACGACTCGATGGTCTTCGACCGCCGCGCCCTGCGCTATCTCATCGACCTGCTCGGGCACGACCGGCTGCTCGTCGGCTCCGACTTCCCCGCCATGGAGCGCGAGGACCCGGCCGGGCGCACGCTGCGCTCCCTCGACCTGCCCGAGGCCGTCCTGGCCGACATCACGTGGCACAACGCCTACCGCTTCCTGGGCGTCGACCCGCCCCGATGAGCCGGTCCGCGCTGGTCACGGCAACCGTGTCACGGCCCCCGGTGAAATCTTTTCGCAGGGCGAAAGGGCGGTGGCGGGCCGATATCGGCCAGCACATAGTGGCGTGACAAGAGTCGCACCCGATGAGGTCGCGGCGATCTGCCGCGCGCCGCCGGACCCTTTCTGACCACGCGGGCCGCCCCTCCCTAGCAACTCCCCGATGACGAAGGAGCGACGACGGTGCCGTCCCCACCGCTGCTCGAAGTGAAAGATCTATATGTCCGTTTCCCTACTCCAGCCGGACCGGTGAACGCCGTCGCCGGCGTGTCGTTCACGGTCTCGGCCGGTGAGACGGTCGCGGTGGTCGGTGAGTCGGGTTCCGGCAAGAGCGTGTCGTCGCTCGCGCTGCTGGGGCTGCTCGGCTCGGGCAACATCTCGGCGGGCTCGGTGCTGCTGCGGGACGAGGAGCTCGTGGGAGCCGGACCCGAGCGGCTGCGGCAACTGCGCGGCTCCGAGCTCGCCATGATCTTCCAGAACCCGATGAGCTCGCTGGACCCGCTGTTCACGGTCGGCGACCAGCTGGTCGAGGCGTTGCGGGCACACCGGCCCATGTCGCGCAGGGCCGCCAGGGCACGCGCCGTGGAGTTGTTGCGGGAGGTCGGGCTCCCGGATCCGGAGCGGCGCGTACGTGCCTATCCGCACGAGTTGTCCGGCGGGCAGCAGCAGCGGGTCATGGTGGCGATCGCCCTGACGGGTGAGCCGGCGCTGCTCATCGCCGACGAGCCCACCACGGCGCTGGACGTGACCGTCGAGGCGCAGATCCTGGAGCTGCTGCGTACCATGCAGCGCGAGCACGGCACGGCGCTGCTGCTCATCACGCACGACATGGCAGTGGTCGCGGAGACGGCCGACCGGGTCGTGGTGATGTACGCCGGGCGGGTGGTGGAGCATGGCCCGGTGGCGGAGGTGCTGCGCTCGCCGCGCAACCCGTACACGCGGGCTCTGATCGACTCTATCCCGACGCCGGCCACCCCGCGCGACCGGCCCATGCCGGCCATCGCGGGGAGCGTGCCGACGCCGGCGGAGGCGCCTTCCGGCTGCCGGTTCCATCCGCGCTGCCCGTCGGCGCTGGAGCGCTGCTCGGAGGCGGAACCCCCGCTGTACGGGCTGGAGCCGGGCCGGGCCAGCCGGTGCTGGCTGCACGAGGGCGCGCCGCAGACCCCGCCCGCGACGGCCGGCGAGGTGCACCATGTCGCCTGACGCGCCCACGTCGGAGGCGCCGCTGTTCGAGGCGCGTGACCTGGTCAAGCGGTTCCGGTCGCGGGGCACGGTGGTCCAGGCGGTCAACGGCGTCTCGCTGCGGATCCCGCGCGGCCGCACGGTGGGGCTGGTGGGCGAGTCGGGGTCGGGCAAGTCGACGGTGGCCCGGCTGGCCCTGCGCCTGCTCGATCCCACCTCGGGGCAGGTGACCTTCGACGGCGTCGACCTGCTGCGCGCCTCGCGGGGCCAGATGCAGGCGCTGCGGCGCCGGATGCAGATCGTCTTCCAGGACCCGCTCGGCTCGCTGAACCCGCGCATGCGGGTGCTGGACGCGGTCGGGGAGCCGCTCGCCGTGCACCGCATCGCCAAGGGCTCCGCCCGGGTGGACCGCGTGGTGGAGCTACTGGAGCGGGTCGGGCTGCGCTCGTCCGACCTGTACAGATTCTCCCACCAGTTCTCCGGCGGGCAGGCGCAGCGCATCGGCATCGCGAGGGCGCTGGCCACCGCCCCCGACCTCATCGTGTGCGACGAGGCCGTCTCGGCACTCGACGTCTCGGTGCAGGCCCAGATGCTGAACCTGCTCAAGCGGCTGCAGTCCGAGCTCGGGCTGTCCTACCTGTTCATCGCGCACGACCTCAACGTGGTGCGGTACATGGCCGACGAGGTCTGCGTCATGTACCTCGGGCAGATCGTGGAACGCGGCGACGGTGACACGTTGTTCGCCGACCCGCGTCACCCGTACACCGAGATGCTGGTCTCCGCTCTGCCCGAGTTCGCGCCCGAACGGGCCGACGGGCGGGCGCGACGGGCGGTGCCGCGCGGCGAGCCCGCCAGCCCGAGCAGTCCCCCGCCCGGGTGCCGATTCCATCCGCGCTGCCCGAAGGCGATGCAGCGGTGCCGGGAGGAGGCGCCCGCCCTGCACGGCGTCGCGGACGGAAGGGCCGTGGCCTGTCACCTGTTCGACGCCGGGCGGGAGGCGAGCGCACAATGATCGGCTACACGCTGCGCAGGCTGGGGTACGGCGTGGTGGTCATGTGCCTGGTCACGGTCTTCGTGTTCGTGATCATGCGGCTGGTGCCCGGCGACGCGGTGAGCCTGCAGTTGCAGGACACCGGCGTCAGCAAGGAGGCGGCCGACGCGCTGCGCGGCGAGTTCGGCCTGGACGACCCGGTGTGGGTGCAGTTGGGGGAATGGCTCGCCGGCGCCGTCCAGGGAGATCTCGGCACCTCCTTCTACAACAAGGAGCCGGTCATCGACCTGTTCCTGGCGCGGGTCCCGGTGACCGTGCAGCTCGGTCTGCTGGCGATGCTGGTCGGCACGGCGCTCGGCCTGACGGTCGGAATCATCGCCGCCGTCACCCGCGGCTCGGTCACGGACAGCGCGCTGCGGGTGTTCGCGGTGGCGTTCCTGTCGGTCCCGAACTTCGTCATCGCCCTGCTGCTGCTGACCGCGTTCGCGCTCTGGTTCGCCTGGTCCCCGCCGCTGGTGTACGCCCAGCCGACCGAGGACTTCACCAGCTGGGCCCAGCAGATGGCGATCCCGGTGTTCGCCCTGGGCACCGGGGGGATGGCCGCGGTCGCCCGGCTGACCCGCTCGTCGATGCTGGAGTCGCTGGGCTCCGACTACATCCGCACCGTGCGCGCCAAGGGCGTGCGGGAGCGCACCGTGGTGCTCAAGCACTCGCTGCGCAACTCGACGATCGCGGTGCTGACGCTGCTCGGCCTGGAACTGGCCACCGTGCTCGGCGGAACGGTGATCATCGAGCGCATGTTCGGCCTCCCCGGCACCGGACAGCTCATCTACCAGGCGGTGCTCGACCGGGACTATCCGGTGGTGGTGGCCTGCACGATCTTCTACGCGGCCCTGTTCGTCGTCACGATCATCCTGATCGACCTGCTGTACGCGCTGGTCGATCCGCGGATCCGGACCGGGAAGGCGCTGTCGTGACCGAGAAGCAGACCTTGACCGGGACGCGCCCGGTCTCTCCCGCGCCCCGGCCGCCGCGCGGAGCCGCGCTCCGGCGCGGGCTGAAGGCACTGCGCGTCTTCATGCGCTCGCAGCCGCTGGGCGCCGCCGCGCTGCTGCTGATCTGCTTCTTCGTGCTGGTGGCGCTGCTCGCTCCGTGGATCTCACCGTACGATCCGCTGGAGCAGTTCCGCAGGGACATCCTGGAGCCGCCCTCGGGCACCTACCCGTTCGGCACCGACGACCTGGGCCGCGACGTGCTGAGCCGGACGATCCACGGCGCACGGACCTCGTTGATCGTCGGCGTCACGACCACCGGTGTCAGCCTGGTGCTCGGCACCGTGATCGGCGTGACCTCCGGCTATTTCGGCCGAGGGCTGGATCTGGTGGTGCAGCGGGTGATGGACGCGGTGCAGGCCGTCCCCGGGATCGTGCTGCTGCTGTTCATCGCGGTGATCCTGGGCCCGTCGGTGCGCAACACGATCATCGCGCTGACCGTGGTCATCACCCCGTCGTTCAACCGCATCGCCCGCGCCGAGACGCTGCGGGTCCGCCAGGAGCCGTACGTCGAGGCCGCGAGGGCGACCGGAGCACGCGCGCCGCGCATCCTGGCCCTGCACGTGCTGCCCAACATGCTGGCCTCGGTGCTGACCCTGGGCAGCCTCATCTTCGCCGGCGTGATCATCGCGGAGTCGGCGCTGAGCTTCCTCGGCATCGGCGCGCCACCGCCCACCCCGTCATGGGGCCTGATGCTCTCCGAAGGGGTGCGCTACGTGGAACGCGCCCCCTGGCTGATCATCGTGCCCTCCGTCGCCCTGTCGATCGCCGTGTTCAGCTTCAACCTGCTCGGCGACGCCCTGCGCGACCATCTCGACCCCCGCCTGCACCGGTCGGCCACCGACCGGGTCACCGGGCTCTGGTGGGGGCGCCGCATGCTGTCCCGGCTGGCCCCGAGCCTGGCCCGTGCGACCGAGCAGAACGTTTCCACCGGCGGGGCGGCCGGTGGAGCCCCCCGTCCCTCGGAGCCACCGCGCTGAGGCGCGCTGATCAAGTGGAGGCAGGAACATGGAACACGCACGGAAAGGACGGTACGCCCCGACCGGCGAGGCTGCCGGCGAGGCTGCCGGCGAGGCGAACCTCCCATCGGCCCGCGCGACGATCGCCGTTTCTCCCCGGAGGCCCGCGTGATACGCCGTACGCGACGGGGCGCGGCGGCACTCATCGCGGCGCTGCTCCTGTCCGCCTGCGGCGGTGACGGCGGTGACGACGGCGAGGCGAGCGGCAACGCCGCCCCGGCCGGCGACCCCAGGCCGGGCGGCTCCCTCGTGCTGCAGCTCCCCACGGAGATCGACGAGGGCCTCAACCCGATGACCACCAGCGACCCGTCCACGATGGGGCTCATCTCGGGCGTCGTCTACGAGAAGCTGGTGGAGTACAAGACCGGGCCGGACGTCACGTCGCTGGAGATCGTGCCCGACCTGGCCGAGTCGTGGAAGATCTCCAAGGACGGCAGGACCTACACCTTCAAGCTGCGCGAGGACGTGCGCTGGCACAACCTCCCCCCGGTCAACGGACGGCCCTTCACCTCCGACGACGTGGTGGCCACGTTCGAGGCGCTGCAGAAGACGACCGAGGTCCACAAGTGGATGATCGAACCGGTCGAGAGCATCGAGGCGCCGGACGACCACACCGTGGTGTTCAAACTGAAGCACGCCTACAGCCCGCTGCTGGACTACCTCGCCTACCACTTCAACATGATCTTGCCCAGGGAGGGTCTCGAGGGCGAGTTCGACATGCAGAAGCAGGCGATCGGCACCGGCCCGTTCATGCTGGACAAGCACACCCCGAACGTCGAGTGGGTGTTCAAGAAGAACCCCGACTACTACATCAAGGGCAGGCCGTACCTCGACGAGATCCGGCGCCCGATCATGAGTGACATCGCCGCCGTCACCGCCGCGCTGCGCAGCGGACGCCTCGACGTCGGCACCACCAGCGACGTCAACGTGGCCAGGAGCCTCGACGACAAGGGCTTCACCGTCAACGAGACCCCGGGCGCCCCGGTCAGCGTCTTCATCAACCCCGAGAGGGAGCCGTTCGACGATCCGAAGGTCCGGCAGGCCTTCATGGAGGCCATCGACTGGGACGGCATGGGTCAGAACATCCGGGGCCGCTACAACCTGACCTCCCTGGTCAGGCCGGACATCTCCACCGCGGCGCTGAGCAAGGAGGAGGTGCTGAGGCTCAGGCCGTACAGTCCGCAGAACGCCAAGAAGCTGCTCGCGCAGGCCGGGCTGCCCAACGGGTTCAGCACCAAGCTCATGGTGCAGCGCGTGGACGACGAGGACGTGCGCGAGGCGCAGTGGATGCAGGACGACCTCGCCAAGGTCGGCATCAAGATGGAGCTGGAGATGGTCGACCCGAGCACGGGCATCGACCGTCGGCGCACCCACGACTTCGCGGTGGCCAAGGCGCTGCGCGGTGTGCACCTGCCCGACCAGGTCTGGCGGGACTTCGAGCCCGACTCGCTGGAGAACTACACCCAGATCGACGACAAGGAGCTGTACGAACTGCTCGACCGCTCGCGCACCGAGCTCGACGACGACAAGCGCAACGAAATCTACAAGCAGATGCAGATCCGGATGGAGACGGTGATCCGCCAGGTCCACTACCCGATCCAGAAGTTCGACTACTCGATCTACAGCGAGCGGGTGCGCGACCTGTACGACAGCCCGATCTATCAGGGCAAGCGGCTGGCGGACGTGTGGCTGAGCGACTCGTGACGGCCGCCCGTCGCGATCACGCAGCGCCCGGGGCCGTTACGTGAACGTTATAGTTCGCCCTCGAACTCTTTCGTGCCCGCGCCTTCGCAGCTCAGGAGGGTGATCGGGGGCAAAGATTGATTTTTCCGGGTTATTGACGAAAAACACGGTGGCTAGGCAGACTCGGCCGTATGTCACAACCCGGTGGCCCCCTGTCACAGCTCCGGCGCGGGCACGAGGAGCTCGTGCTCGGGCTGCTGCGCAAGCACGGCCCGCTCAGCCGCGGCGAGCTAGGCAGGCGCTGCGGGCTGTCCCGCACCACCCTGTACGACATCCTCGCCGAGCTCGTGGCCGCCGGCGCGGTCGTCACCGCGAGCCGGCGTGAGGCGCCGCGCGGACGCGGCAGGCCGGCCGAGACCCTGACCCTCAACCCGGAGGCCGGCCAGGCGATCGGCATCGACTTCGCCCGTCGCGGGCTGCACGTCGCGGCCGTCAACCTGGCGCACGAGATCGTCGGCTCGGCCAGCGAACCGCACGACGCGGACCTGCCGTGGGAGCAGCGGGCCGAGCTGGCAGGCCGGCTCGTCGGCTCCCTCACCGGCGGCACACTCAACCTGGGAGCGCTCAGCGCGATCGGCGTCGGCGTGGTCGGCCCGGTCGGCGACCCCGACGACGACTCCGGGAAAGGAACGGACGGTCCG
Organism: Nonomuraea sp. K271; assembly: GCF_009908215.1. NCBI lineage: Bacteria > Bacillati > Actinomycetota > Actinomycetes > Streptosporangiales > Streptosporangiaceae > Nonomuraea > Nonomuraea sp. K271. The sequence goes on from NZ_JAAAHR010000056.1 coordinate 30,212, forward strand.
CACCCGGCGCAAGTGCTGCTGCGCGAGCGGTTCGGCGTGCCCGTGCTGCTGGACAACAACACCAGGCTCGCCGCTCTGGGCGAGGCGATCTGGGGCGCCGCGGCCGGCGTACGCGACGTGCTGTACCTGCGGTTGTCCCACGGCGTCGGCGGCGGGCTGGTGGTCGGCGGATCGCTGCACCGCGGCGCGTACGGCCTGTCCGGCGAGTTCGGCCACATCACCGTCGACCAAAACGGCGCCCGCTGCGACTGCGGCGGCGCCGGCTGCCTGGAGACCGTCGCATCGATCAGGGCCGTCCTCGACGCCTACCGCGCGGCCGGAGGGCACGCCGGCCACGCGGCAGGCGTGCCCGAGCTTGCCAAGGCGGCCAGGGCAGGCGACGCGGCGGCGCTGACCGTGCTGGACGGCGTGGGCACCCACGTCGGCGGCGTGCTCGCCGCCCTGTGCAACGCGATCGGCCCCAGCGTGATCGTGGTCGGCGGCGAGCTGGCGGAGACCGGGACGGCCCTGACCGACCCGATCGAGCGGGCACTGCGCGCCCACGTCATGCCCGTCTCCCGGCACCGGGTCAGCCTGCGCCGCGCCACCCTCGGCGAGGTCGCCGGCGCCCTCGGCGGCATCGCCCTGGTGCTGCACGAGTCCCCACTGCTTTCTCGTTATCCGGCCGGCCCGGATCTCGCGAAGGAGCCCCAATGACACCTCACCACACCGAAGCGGCGGAGGTGGGCTCGTGACACCGCTCACCGCGCTGGGCAAGTCGCCGGCGGCCCCGGCCGCGCGGCGCGGTCCCGGACGTCCCCGGCGCGCCATCGCGCTCAATCTGCTCGCGGTCGTCCTCGGCCTGATCATCTGGACGTTGCTGGCGTCGATCGGCGTGCAGGGCCTGCCCGGCCCGCTGCAGGTGGCGGCCAAGGCGGGCGAGCTGATCGCCGACGGCACGCTGCTGGACGACGCCCTCGCCAGCCTGCGCAGGGTGCTGCTGGGCTTTCTGCTCGGCACTTTCCTGGCCGTCCCGATCGGCTTCCTCATGGGCTGGTACACCACCGCGCGCGGCCTGCTGGAGCCGTACGTGCAGTTCTTCCGCACCATCCCGCCACTGGCGATCATCCCGCTGGCGATCGTGCTCATGGGCATCGGCGAGGTGCCGAAGGTCTTCGTGATCTTCCTGGCGTCGTTCCTGTCCAGCGTCGTGGCGACGTTCCAGGGCGTGGTGGACGTGGACAAGACGCTGATCAACGCGGCCCGCGTGCTCGGCGCCTCCGACCGGACCATCTTCCTCAAGGTCGTGGTGCCGGCGTCCACGCCGTTCATCCTGGTCGGGATGCGGGTCGGGCTGGGCTCGGCCTGGGGCACGCTGGTCGCCGCCGAACTGATCGCGGCCCAGGAGGGCCTCGGCTTCCGCATGCAGCAGGCCCAGCTCTACTACGACCTGTCCACCATCTTCGTGGGGCTGATCGCGATCGGCCTGCTGGGCCTGCTGATGGACCGGCTGCTGCTGCTCGCCGAGCGGCGCCTCACCGGCTGGCAGGAGCGCCGATGAACACCAAGATCTCTTTCACCGACGTGGCCAAGACCTACCCGGTCAAGGACGGCACGTTCACCGCGCTCGACCGGGTGTCGCTGGACATCGCCGACCGCGAGTTCGTCACGGTCGTGGGACCCTCGGGCTGCGGCAAGAGCACGCTGATGAGCATGGCCGCCGGGCTCGTCGAGCCGACCTCGGGCGAGGTGCTCGTCGACGGCGTGCCCGTCGCCGGCCCCGGACCCGACCGTGGGGTGATCTTCCAGCAGTACGCGCTGTTCCCGTGGCTGACGGTGCGCAAGAACGTCGAGTTCGGGCTGAAGCTGACCGACCTCCCGGCCGGGGAACGACGACGGCGGGCCGAGCGGGCGATCGAGCTGGTCGGGTTGTCCGACTTCGCCGACGCGCTGCCCAAGACGTTGTCCGGCGGCATGAAGCAGCGCTGCGCGATCGCCCGCGCGTACGCGGTGAACCCGCAGGTGCTGCTCATGGACGAGCCGTTCGGCGCGCTCGACGCACTGACCAGGGTGCAACTGCAGGACCAGCTGCTGGACACCTGGAGCCAGGAGCAGCGCACGGTCATGTTCATCACCCACGACGTGGACGAGGCCGTCTACCTGGCCAGGAGGGTCATCGTCATGGCTGCGAGGCCCGGCCGCATCCAGCAGATCATCGACGTGGACCTGCCGTACCCCAGGACGGAGGAGATGCGGCTGTCGCCCGAGTTCGGACGGATCCGCAACGAGGTCTGGCACGCCGTCTACCACCAGGCCCCGGCCTGACCCCTCCGGACCCCGCTGTCACCACCAGGAAAGGACTGATCCGCCATGCGTTCTCTTCGCCGCGCCCTGACGGCCGCCTCGGCGGTGAGCCTGCTGACACTCTCCGTGACCGCGTGCTCCGACGACGGCTCCACGGTCAGGTTCGGCTACATCAGCGACTACAACGGCGCGAGCCTCCTCGCCATCGCCGACAAGCAGGGCCTGTGGGACAAGCAGGGCCTCACTCCCGACATCAAGGTCTTCACCAACGGGCCCCTGCAGATCCAGGCGCTCGGCGCCGGCGACCTCGACTTCGGCTACATCGGCCCGGGCGCCATGTGGCTGCCCGCCACCGGCAAGGCCAAGGTCGTGGCGGTCAACACGCTCGCGTACGCCGACCGCGTCATCGGGCGGCCGGGCGTCAAGACCATGCAGGACCTCAAGGGCAAGAAGGTCGGCGTGCCCGAGGGCACGTCCGGCGACATGGTGCTCAACCTGGCCCTGGCGAAGGCGGGCATGACCGCCAAGGACATCCAGAAGATCCCCATGGACCCGGCCACGGTCGTCTCGGCGTTCTCGGCCGGGCAGATCGACGGCGCCGGCATCTGGTACCCGCTGATCGACACGATCAAGCAGAAGGTGCCGGGCATGGTGGAGCTGGCCAGCACCAAGGAGTTCCCCGACAGTTCGTTCCCGACCGCGTTCGTCGGCGGCACCGGCGTGGACAAGGAGGTCACCCGCAAGGTGATCAAGGTGCTGCAGGAGGCCAACGACTGGCGGGCCGCGCATCCCAAGGAGTCGGTCACCGAGGCGGCCGCGCTGCTCAAGCTCGACGAGGCCAAGGTCACGGCCGACGCGGCGAACGTACAGGTCATGAGCACCTCCGACCTGGTCGCCAAGACCAAGGACGGCACGGTCGCCAAGTGGCTGAACAGCCTGGGCGACTTCTTCGTCAGCACCGGCCAGCTGAAGTCGCGCCCGGACCCCGCGACCTACTACACCGGCGACCTCTACACGGAGGCCTACCAAAAGTGAACCTGCTGTTCCTGATGACCGACCAGCACCGCGTCGACACCCTGGGCTGTTACGGCAACCCGCACGTGGCCACGCCCAACCTGGACCGGCTGGCCGCGACCGGCACGCGGTTCGACCGGTTCTACACGCCGACGGCCATCTGCACGCCGGCACGGGCGAGCCTGCTCACCGGGCAGGCGCCGTTCCGGCACCGGCTGCTGGCCAACTACGAGCGCAACGTCGGCTACCTGGAGGACCTGCGCGAGGACGCGTTCACCTTCCCCGAGGCGCTGAAGGAGCGCGGCTACCAGCTCGGGCTGATCGGCAAGTGGCACGGCGGCACGAGCCGCAACGCCGCCTCCTACGGCTTCGACGGGCCCGACCTGCCGGGCTGGCACAACCCGGTCGACCATCCCGACTACCTGGCCTACCTGGAGGAGCGGGGGTTGCCGCCGTACCGGATATCGGACCTGATCCGGGGCACCACGCCCAACGGCAACCAGGGCAACCTGCTGGCGGCTCGGCTGCACCAGCCGGTGGAGGCGACGTTCGAGCACTACCTGGCGACCCGGGCGATCGAGCACATGGAGCGCTACGCCGCCGACGGGCGGCCGTTCTTCCTGGCCACGCACTTCTTCGGGCCGCACCTGCCGTACCTGCTGCCGGACGAGTACTTCGACATGTACGACCCGAGCCTGGTGGAGCTGCCGCCGTCGATCGCGGAGACGTTCGAGGGCAAGCCGCCGGTGCAGCGCAACTACAGCGCGCACTGGACGTTCGACACGATCCCGATCGAGGTCACCCGCAAGCTGATCGCGGTCTACTGGGGTTACGTCACGCTGATCGACGAGCAGATCGGCCGCATCCTCGACCGGATGGACGAGCTGGGGCTCACCGATCAGACCGCGGTGTTCTTCACGGCCGACCACGGCGAGTTCACGGGCGCGCACCGGCTGCACGACAAGGGCCCGGCGATGTACGAGGACATCTACCGCATCCCCGGCATCGTCCGGATTCCCGGCGAGCAGCCGCAGGTCAGGAACGAGTTCGTCTCGCTCACCGACTGCACGGCGACAATCCTGGAACTGGCCGGGTGCGACACCAAACCGGCCGTGGACAGCCGCAGCCTGGCGCCGATCGTCCGCGGCGAGCAGCCCGAGTGGCCTGGCGAGCTGCTCGCCGAGTTCCACGGCCACCACTTCCCCTACCCGCAGCGGATGATCCGCGACGACCGCTACAAGCTGATCGTCAACCCGGAGTCGGTCAATGAGCTGTACGACCTGCACGCCGACCCGCACGAGCTGAGCAACCGCTACACCCACCAAAAGCTGGCCGCGGTCCGCCGTCGCATGATGCGCCGCCTGTACGACCTGCTGCGCGAGCGCGGCGACAACTTCTACCACTGGATGACCCCGATGTACGACATCGGCGCACTCGACTACGACCCCACGCTGAGCTCCTTCGAGAAGGAGGGCACCGCCGGATGAGGACCCCCTTGGCCATCGCCGCGTTGCTGGCCGGCATGGTCACCGCCCCGTTACCCGCGGCCGCCTCCCCCACCTACACCAACCCCGTGTCGGCGGGTGCGGTGGACACGTTCCCCGACCCGACGATGATCCACGCCAAGGACGGCCTCTGGTACGCCTACGGCACCCAGAACCCCGTCTTCAACAGCAAGGGCGAGGACGGCGAGCGCATCCTGCCGATCCTGCGTTCGAAGGACATGGTCACCTGGGAGTACGCGGGTGAGGTGTTCACCCCGCAGACCCAGCCGGCCTGGCACGACGGCGCCCGCCTCTGGGCGCCCGACATCAGGTACATCAACGGCACGTACTACCTCTACTACTCGGTCTCCCCCAAGGGTGGTGACCTCGGGCTGGCGACGGCGCCGACCCCGGCGGGCCCGTGGACGGACAAGGGCGGCATCCTGCCCGCCGCCACCCGGGCGACGTGCCCTACCGGCCACATCGACTCGGCGCAGTTCACGGACGTCGACGGCGCCCACTACATGTACTGGGGCAGCTACGACGTCGTCTGCGTGGCCAGGATGAACGCCGACGCGACCCGCGTGGAGGGCGCGGCGACGCAGGTGGCCAGAGGCCGCAGGATGGAGGGCGCCTACGTCGTCCGCCGCGGCGGGCACTACTACATGCTCTACTCCGACGGCGGCTGCTGCCAGGGCTCCTTCAGCGGCTACCAGGTCAAGGCGGGCCGCGCCACCAGCCCGTTCGGTCCGTTCACCGACGACGAGGGCGCCGGCCTGATGGACCTGACCAGCAAGGGCGCGATCGTCGCCGGCGCGAACGGCAACCGCTGGACGGGCACCGGGCACAGCGGCTTCCAGACGGACCTGTCGGGCCAGGACTGGCTGGTCTACCACGGGGTCTCGACGGACGACCCCGACTTCCCGCCGATCGGCGGCGGGAGGCTCACCAACCTCAGCAAGCGCCCGTTGCTGATCGACCGGCTGGACTGGATCGCCGGCTGGCCGGTGGTCCGCGCCGGCGCCGGTCCGTCAGAGGGCGCCCAGCCCGCGCCGGTGACCTCGTTCGACGCCGGAGGCACCCTCAACGAGGGCCTGACCGGCTGGCGGGCCGAGGGCGGCTGGTCGCACAAAACCGAGCAGGACGCCAAGGGCTACGCCACGCACGCGGGCCACGGAGACTCCTTCCTGGTCTCGGCGCGCAGGACCGCGTCCGCCGACGTGCGGGCCCAGGCGGACCTGCGGGTCACGTCGGGTAAGGCGGGGCTCGCCCTCGCGCACGTCAACCGCCGCAACCACGTGGTCGCCTGGCTCGACAGGAACCGCAAGGCCCTGGTCACCGACGTGGTGATCGGCGGCAGGAGCCGCGGCGCGTCGGTGACGGCGCTGCCTGCCGGGTTCGACTTCGGTGTCTGGCACAACGTCGTAGCCGAGCTGCGCGGCACAAAGCTGACCGTCCAGGTGAGCGCCGGCCGGCTGGGCGACCCCGTCGCTGAGCAGACTCGCAGCGTGCCGAGAGCGGCCGCCCGTCGCGGCGCGGTGGGCGCGGTCGCGCGCGGCACCGCCGACGCCGACAACGCCGGTGCCGCCAGGCTGTACACCCCGGTCACCGAGCGGGTACCCGAAAGGGAGCCCGGCGAGCCGCTGCCCGCCCACAGCGACGAGTTCGACGGCACCTCGGTCGGCGAGCCCTGGCAGTGGGTACGCGGCCAGGCCGCGGGGGTCACCGTGTCCGGCGGCGTGCTGTCCTGGCCCACCCAGAACGCCGAGCTGTTCCGGGACACCAACACCGCGTCGGTACTGCTCAGGGACGCGCCGGAGGGCGACTACACGGTGGAGGCGAAGCTGAGGTTCGCGCCGGCGCAGGGCAACCAGCAGGCCGGCATCCTGCTGTACGAGAACGACGACCGCTACTTCAAGCTGGCGCACTCCGCGCTCCCGCTGTCCAGGGGGGACGGGGCGGTGCTGCGGATGAGCGAGTTCGCCAAGGAGGGCGAGCGGCCGACGGCCACGCCGCCGATCTCCGATGCCAACGGCGCGATGTTCGGCGGTCCCGCCGCGGAGACGATGTGGTTGCGGTTGTCGTACCACCATGACACCGCGAACGACGAGAGCGAGGTGCGCGCCGCGACGAGCAGGGACGGCGAGCACTGGGTGCGCAACGGTGTCTGGACCCTTCCGGCGAAGGACCAGCTCAGGATCGGCCTGTTCTCGATGAACAAGGCCGGCGCCGTGGCCGGGTTCGACTATGTCCGGACCTACCGACACTGATCACCGCCCGGTGGCGGACGTCCCCGCCCGCCACCGTGGGCCTGTTGCTGTCGCGGGTGACCCGTCGCAAGTGCTCGTCAGCGCATGGCGTCCAGGCCCCTCACCACGCTGGTGGTCAGCGTGCCGACGTCGGAGATGGTGATGGTCACCGTGTCACCGTCCTGGAGCGTGAACGGCAGGTCGGGGACGAGGCAGGTGCCGGTGGCCAGCACCGCGCCGTCGGGGAAGACGTCGGCGCGGAACAGGTAGGAGGCCAGGTCGTCGAGGCGCCGGTTGAGCTGCGAGGTGTTCGCCTTGCCGTCCCACACCGTCTCGCCGCCCCTGGTGATGGTGAGCGTGATGTCCAGCGCGTACGGGTCGGCGACCTCCCACGCGGGCCTGATCCCGGGGCCCACCGCGCACGCGCCCAGATAGATCTTGGCCTGCGGCAGGTAGAGCGGGTTGACGCCCTCGATGGTGCGCGAGCTCACGTCGTCGACCACCGTGTAGCCGGCGATCTCCCCTGCGGCGTTGAGCACCAGGCCGAGCTCGGGCTCCGGCACGTCGATCTCCGAGTCGTCGCGCGCCGCGATGCGTCCGCCGTGCCCGGAGACCTTCCAGGCCGCGGACTTGAAGAAGAGCTCGGGTCTTTCCGCGTCGTAGACCAGTTCGTACACGTCGGCGGCCCGCTCGCTCTCCACGACCCTGGCCTCGCGCGAGCGCCGGTAGGTCACGCCGGCGGCCCACACCTCCATCCGCCCGTCCACCGGAGGCAGGAGCCGTACGTCGGCCGGGGCGTGCCGGGGACCGTCGGCGTCCTCGCACAGCGCGCGCATGCCGGCGGACGGGTGCCGGAGCAGTTCGCCGACGGTGGTGATCCCGGGCAGTTCCACTACCTGTTCACCGTTGTCGATCCCGACCGCGTCCGCACCGGTCAGAGGGTTGGTGAACCGTACGATCTGCATTGCCTGCTCCTAGCTCCATCAGACGAGGGGCAAAGTGTCATCGGATGAATTGTCCCCTATCTCGTCAAGTGTGGAGGTTTGTCCGCCCGAGACCGGACGCCACGGCATCGCCGGGCGAACACCCCGGAAAAACACCGCGCCTCTACGCATCCGAACGGGTACGCTGCGTGACTGCGGATCGTACGCTTCGATGGCGGTGACCAGTGGCACAGGACGGCGCGCTCCTCTTCCCTCCCCGGCCCGACGCGGCCATGACCTGGGACGGCTACGTCGCCGGCCTGCGGGCGCTGCGGGCCTGGGCGGGAGCTCCCGGCGACGCCGAGCTCGCCGCGGCGGTGCGCGGCCTCACCGCTCACATGATCGACGACGTGCTGGGCGAGGGTCGCACGGACATCCCCGACCGCCGCACGTCCGAGCAGATCGTACGCGCCTGCCTGCTCGTACGGGGCCGCTCCGACGAGGAGATCGCCCAGGAACAGGCCCTGTGGCGCACGGCGTGGGACCGCGTGCACGGCGCCGAGCAGGACCCGGCCCCGCGGGGCAGGACGTTCAAGGTCGCCCTGAGCGTGCTCTTCCCGGCCGTGACCGGTGTGGCGGGCAATCTCGCCACCAGCAACCTGCACAACCCATGGGTGTGGGGCGCGCTCGCTGCGGTGCTGGCCGTGCACGCCGGTCTGCTGCTGGCCGGGCCGTCACGGTGGGTGCGCGGGCCGCTGCGGGTCGCGGCCGCCTCGCTGGCCGCCGTCGTCGTGACGGGCTGCCTGGTCCTCGTGCCCGTGTCCCCTGGCACACCGCCCGCGTGCTGGAGAGCCGACCCCCGCACCTACATCAAGCCGCCGGTCGACGACCCTGACCTCGGGGTCACCTGGGAGAAGGGCTTCGCCTGCGAGAACGCCGGAGGAACGGTGCACGCGGGGCCGGGCGCGGCCACCACGAAGGTGGGACGGCTGGACCGCGAGGGCCCCGACATCTTCCTGTGCGTCGTCGAGGCGGACGACGGGCACTGGTACCGCACCATGGCCGACGAGTCGTGGGCGAACCGCGGATGGGGCTACATCCCGCAGGCGCACGTCAGGGCCGAGCATCCCGTGCCCGGCATGCCCCCCTGCCCGGGGGTCTAGAGAAACACGAGGAACTCGTCCTGCGACGGCGGTGTCCTCCGGTCGGTCCGCGCCTCCGGGTGCGCTGACGCGCGGGCGTCAGCCGTTGACCGGGGTGCCGAGCGCGCTGCCGGCCAGCCAGTCCTCCCACGACTTCGCCCACGGCGTCGGCCCGTTGCCGAACCTCAGCTTCCTGGACGTGCCGGTGACCTCGATGATGTCGCCCCGCTGGGTGAACTCGTAGAACCAGCGGGCGTTCTCCGGGCTCGCGTTGACGCAGCCGTGGCTGACGTTGCGGCTGCCCTGCTCGCCGGTCGACCAGGGCGCGGCGTGAAAGAACGTGCCGCTGTAGGTCATGCGCACGTTCCACTTCGTACGGATGCGGTATTCGCCCGGCTTGCCGACGGTGGCCGAGTCCATGACGATCTCCGGCGCCTTCTCCTGGGCGATCATGACGCCCGAGTAGCTGTCGTCGTCCGGCTTGCCCAGGCTGACCGGCATGGTCTTGACGACGTCGCCGTTCTTCCGCACCACCGCCTTGTGCGCCTCCGCGCTGACCTTGGTCACGTGCTCGGGCCCGACGGTGAACGTCAGCCGGCGATCCTTGGAGCCCCACAGGCCGTCGCCCGCCCGTACGCCCGCAAGATGCGCCACCACCGTCACCTGCTCCCCCACCGGCCAGTACTCGCGCGGCCTGAACTGCACCTCACGGTCGCTCACCCAGCTCCACGCCCCCTCGACCGGCTGGGACATCCGCACCTCCAGCGACCGCTCGACCGCGGCCCGGTGCTTCCCGCCCGTCACCGGCCGGGACAGCAGCAGTTGCACGGGCATCCCGACCCCCACCGTCTCGCCGTCCAGGGGCGACATGCCGCTCTTCAGCACACGCTCCGGCTTCAGCGTGGTGAACGTGGTCGTGCCGGTGACCGGCCTGCCGTCGGCGCCCGTGGCCCGTGCGTTGACCGTGTACCGGGTCGAAGGCCGCAGCGACCAGCGGGGACGCCACGTGCCGTCGGCGCCCACGGAGCCCCGTACCTCGCGTCCCTTGGCGTCGGCCACGGTCAGCGCGACGACCTCGCCGCCCGTGACCTTGACGCCGACCCCGGTGTCCGGGGCGACCCGCTCCGCGCCGTCGGCGGGGGTGATCGACAGCTTGGCCGCCGGTGGCCGTGCCCCGTCCGGGGCCTGCGAGCCGCCGCCCGCCGTGCATCCGGCGATCAGGAGCAGTGCCGCTGTGAGGGTGCCGCCGTGGGTCGTGCCGGTCCGGCCGTTCCGCATCACTGATGCCTCCGTGCCTGACGGATAGGGGTTTCGCTGCCAGATGCCCTACCTGCCCAGAACGGGCGGGGCCCATGCGGCGGCTCACCGGCGAGCCTCCGCGCGGGACGGTGTTGCGACCGTGACCGGCCGCCGAGGATCATCGACGGGGTGGACTACTACGTGATCACCACGTCGGGCGAGCCGTCAACGGCGGCCATCCTCGTCGAGGAGTTCCTCCTCGACGACGACTACACCGCCACCGGCATCGACACGACCGTCTGGCGACCGGCACCGGACGGGCCGGGGGGCGAACCGGCGCGTGCGGCGGCCGGTGGAGAGGGGCCGTCCGACGTGGTGCCCGGGGCCCGGGGCTGGGCGGGCGCCGCGCGGCTCAGCCGCGCCCTGCGTTCCGACGCCGGGTTGCGGGCGAGGATGACGGCGGTGGACCGGCGGGCGGCGGCGGAGGCGTACACGCGGGTGTGCGGCGGCGAGCTGCCGTCCGAGCCGGAGCTGCGGACGCGCTCCGAGCGCCAGCCCCTTCCCGGGGAGACCCCGCTCGACCTGGGGACCCTCGGCGGCTCGTCGGGCGGCGCACGCCGCTACCGCATCCTGTTCGCCGGAGAGCTCGACGCCGGCGCGCTGGCGAGCGCGCGCACCGCGCTGCGGCTGGAGCCGAGCGACGACCCGCGCGTGGCCGGGGCCGCCTCGGCCGGCGCCGACGGCCACGGCTTCTCCTGGGAACTGCGCCGGATCGGTACGGGCATCGCCTGGTGCGTGGACGTGACCGCGCGGCTGGGCCCGGCCCCCGCCACGGCGCTCGGCACACTGCTGCACCACCACCGGCAGGCGGTCCGCGCGCTGGGGCCGGTCCCCGTCACGGTCGAACGCTTCGCCTGAGGCCGCCCGGTGTCACATCCTCCGCGCCTGTCCCGTCTTGTTAGGTAACGGGCTAACCATGACATAGGCGGGTTGAGGATGAAGGCCAGCTCTTTGGCGGGAGCACTCGACGACCGGATCGGCGGGGCCGGTTTCCTGAAGAAGGCGATGCGGAAGATCTTCCCCGACCACTGGACGTTCCTGCTCGGCGAGATCGCCCTGTACGCGTTCGTGGTCGTGCTCCTCACCGGTGTCTTCCTCACGTTCTTCTTCAAACCGAGCATGCAGGAGGTGATCTACGACGGTTCGTACGTGCCGCTGCAGGGCGTCGCGATGAGCGAGGCGTACGCCTCCACCCTGGAGATCAGCTTCGAGGTGCGGGGCGGCCTGCTGATGCGGCAGATGCACCATTGGGGCACGCTGATCTTCCTCGCCGCCATCGTCGTCCACATGCTGCGCAACTTCTTCACCGGCGCCTTCCGCAAGCCGCGCGACCTGAACTGGCTGATCGGCGTGGCCCTGTTCGGGCTGGTGATGCTGAACGGGCTGTTCGGCTACTCGCTCCCCGACGACCTGCTGTCGGGTGCCGGACTGCGCATTCTGCACGGGGTCACGATCTCGGTGCCGCTGGTGGGCACGTACCTCGCGATGTTCCTGTTCGGCGGCGAGTTCCCCGGAGGGGACATCATCCCTCGCCTGTACAGCCTCCATGTCCTGCTGATCCCCGCGCTGCTGCTCCTGCTCATCCCGCTGCACGCGGTGGTGCTGACCTGGCGGCAGACGCACACGCAGTTCAGGGCGAAAGGGTTGACCGACCGGGTGGTGCGCGGCGCCCCCTTCTTCCCCACGTTCCTGGCCAAGACGACGGTGTTCTTCCTGTGGGTGCTGGCGGTCATCACGCTGCTGGCGACGCTGTTCCAGATCAACCCCATCTGGTTGTACGGACCGTACCTGCCGAGCACGATCAGCGCGGGCTCGCAGCCCGACTGGTACATGGGCTTCCTGGAGGGCGCGCTGCGCATCATGCCGCCGTGGGAGTTCACCGTGCTCGGGCACACGGTGACCATGGGTGTGCTCATCCCGGCCCTGGTGGCGCCGGGACTGCTGTTCACCGCGCTGGCGCTCTACCCGTTCCTGGAACGGTGGATCACCCGCGACCACGCCGTGCACCACCTTCTCGACCGGCCGAGGGACGTGCCCGTACGCGCCGGCCTCGGCGTCGCCGGGATCGCCTACTACGGCGTGCTCTGGCTGGCCGGCGGCAACGACCTGATCGCCTCGACGTTCCACATCTCGTTGAACGCCACGACGTGGATCTTCCGCGTCGCCATCGTCGCCGCGCCCGTGCTGGGCTACGTGATCACCCGGCGGATCGCCCTCGGGCTGCTGGCGCGCGACCAGCACACCGTCGCGCACGGTGTGGAGACCGGGGTCATCGTACGGGGCCACGACGGTGCGTACAGCGAGATCGAGAGGCCGGTCACCGAGGAGGAGGCCGCCGTGCTCGTACCCGCCGAGCTGCCCGCCCTCCCCCGTGGGAACGGTTCCCCGGACGACGGGGTGCCGCCGCCCCGGGGCCGCAGGTTCCGGGACGCCCTCCAGCGTTCCTGGAACCGCTGAAGGGGCCGCTCGCACGCGACCAGGGCCCCTGAGGCCGGCTGAGCGAGCCGGTGAACTGGAGCGACCGCTGCTGTCGTTCGTCGAACCGACCAGGGCGGGGCCGGGCTCGATGCACTGCAACCCTCTGACCCATCGTCCGAGCGTCCTTCCGTTCCAGGCACCGGCAGCGCAGTCTCGGGGACTTCACCTAAGGGTGGGGCAGGCACTACCGACGAGTGGCCCGCCAACGTCAATGTCGCCGCTCACAAGGATCTCTAGAGTCTTTCCCATGACGGCCACCCAGCGCCTCACCGACGTCGGCCACGTCGACCACAATGTGCCGGTGCGCAGGGCCCTGCCGAACATGGCCCGAGCGATTCGCCTCCAGGGGACCGCCGGAGTCCTGTACAGCCGGAACACTCAGTATTGGACATCATGAAGACGCAGAGAACGGCGGTGACCGCGAGCCTCCTCGCGCTCGTGGCGGTGTTGACAGGGTGCGGCTCCAGCGGCTCGCTGGATGAGGCGGTCGTGTCGTACGACGTCACCGACAAGGTGGCGGCGCTGCACGTCGGAACCGACGCAGGGACCGTCGAGGTGGTCCAGTCGGATCGCCGGGGCATCCGCGTGACGGAGCGGTTGACCTGGCGCAAGAACAAGCCGGAGACCAGTCACAAGGTGAAGGGCGACACGCTGGAGCTGACGTTCGCCTGCCCCACCACGTGGGGGTGGGGCGCCATCGGCGACTCCTGCGACGTGAACTACCAGGTGGAGGTGCCCGAAGGACTCCAGGTCAAGGTGAGCTCCGACTCAGGGACGCTGACGCTGAAGAACCTGTCGGGCGACGTGGACGCCCTCACCGACTCCGGGACGATCGGAGCCACCGGGCTGACGGGCCGGCGCGTCGTCACGAGGACCGACTCGGGTGACACGAACCTGGCTTTCACCGGGCGGCCCGACCAGGTCACGACCACCACGGACTCGGGCAGGACCGTGATCGAGGTGCCGCGGGGGCCGTACAACATCGTGGCCCGGACGGACAACGGCGACAAGGACATCAAGGCGCCGAGCGACCCCTCGGCCCAGCGGACGATCGAACTGAACAGCGACTCGGGAGACCTGGCGGTCGTGACACCCTGACGGGCGCCCCCTGGGTGCTGAACCGTTGCCGGGCGGCCGCCGTATCTCCTCGTGTGAGCGGTGATCGCGTTTGAACGCCGACCAGAAAGGAAGCGGCACCGGCAGCAGGGACACCGCGCGGGCCGGCCGGGCCGGCCTGCGCGGGCTGCGGGCGGCGGTGTTCGCGGTGGTCAGCGTGTTCGCCGCGCTGGGCATGCACGTGCTGGCCGGAGGCCCGGACGCCCGCCTGGTGACCGTCGTCGCCGCGACCCTGGTGACGGGTGCGGGCGCGTACGTTCTCGCCCGGCGGCAGCGGTCACTGGGCACCCTGCTCGCCGCCTCCTTCGCCGCGCAGTACGGCATGCACCAGCTCTTCGGCTCGGGCGCTGCCGCCTTCCCCGGCCATCATGGCGGCGGCCTCCACACCGGGACCGAGCTCGGCCCCGGGACCGGCATGGTGTTGGCCCACGTGCTCGTCGCGGCGGTGTCGGCGTGGTGGTTGCGGCGCGGCGAGACGGCGCTGCTGGCGTTGGCGTCCCTGCTGGCCTGCTCGCTGCGCGGCCTCTGGGACCGGCTGACCACCCGCCTTGCGCCGACCCCTGCGCCACGCCCCGGGCTCGTCCCCGCGGCTCCCGGCGACGTCGCCGTCCCGCCCGTGCTGGCCTGGACGTTGTGCCGGCGGGGGCCGCCTCGGTAACGGGCGCCCGCCCGCGATCTCGTACCCACCGGAACGTTCCGCCCCGGCACCTCGGCAGCGCGCACAGGACGTGCCGCCCACAACGCCTCGGCAGCGCTCACACCAGACGTTCCCACCCACGACGCCTCGGCATCCCACACGCCGGACGTTCCGCCCAGGGCCGCTGACCGTGCCCGCCCGCCTTCGGCGCGGCTCGCCGTCCCGCTGTGAGACGGCCGGTTCGTCATGGCCGCCTGCCGGTCACGCTGCCGGTCACGCTGCCGGTCGCGCTGCCGGTCGCGCTGCCGGTCGAGGCCGCCCCGCGTTTCCCGCGCCCGCCCTTCGCGTGCGCGCACTCCGGAACGGAGCCCCCATGACCTCTGTCCAAGCGCGGCCGGAAACCTCCCGGCCCGCGGCAGCACCCTCCCCCGCCTCCTCCCAGCGGTACCGGGTCGTCTGGCGCTGGCACTTCTACGCCGGTCTGTTCGTGGCCCCCGTCCTGCTGGTCCTCGCCGTCACGGGCTCGATCTACCTGTTCAAGGAGCCGTTCGAGGCGTGGCGCTACCAAGACGTACGCACCCTCGCCGAACCCGTCACCGCGCCCCGCCCCCTGTCCGAGCAGATCGCCGCCGCGCAGAGCACGCTTCCCGGTACGCCCGTCATGTCCGTCATCCCGCCCACGTCCCCCGACCGCACCACCCGCGTCATTCTCCAGGGCTCGGAGTCGGGCCCGTTCGCCGAGGGCATCTCGGTGTACGTCGACCCCTCGACCGCGCAGGTCGTGGGCCGGATCGACGACTCGGCCACGTTCATGCGCGTCGTACGGACGGTCCACGGCGAACTGATGTCCGGCACGGTCGGCGACCGGATCGTGGAGATCGCCGCGTGCTGGGCGCTGATCCTCGTCGCCACGGGCACGTACCTGTGGTGGAGCGGCCGGCGTACCCGCACGAAGCCCGCCAGGTCGGGACGCGGCCGGCTGCGTCGCGTGCACATCGTGACCGGCGTCGGCGGGGGCGCGGTGGTGGTGTTCCTCGTCCTGTCCGGGCTCCCGTGGTCGGGCGTGTGGGGTGACGGCCTGCAGCGCATCCAGGCCGGTACGGGCTCCACGACCCCGAGCGCGGACGACTACCCGAACACCTCCGCCCCGCCCCTGTCCGGGGACCTGTCCGACCACCCGGACGCCAAGGTGCCCTGGGCGGCGGAACGCCTTCCCGTGCCGCCGTCCGGCGACGAGCACGCCGGGCACGGCAGCACGGCCGGCGTGCTGCAGCCCGGCGCCCTGCCCGTCGAAGCCGCCCTCACCGCCGCCGAGCCCAGGATCAGGCAGTGCCCGGCCGCCGAGTGCGACGTCAAGGTGCTGCTTCCCGACGGGCCGCGCGGCGTCTACACGATCGTGACCGACCACCGCCGGGACCCGTCGGCCGCGCAGACCCTCCACGTCGACCAGTACAGCGGCCGCGTGCTCGTCTCGTACGGCTGGGACGAGTACGGCGTCATGGCCAAGGCCGTCGAGCAGGGCATCGCGCTGCACGAAGGCCGCAGGTACGGCACCGCCAACCTGGTCGTCATGCTCGGCGCCTGCCTGACCCTGATCACGCTGGTCGTCACCGGGACATGGATGTGGTGGAAGCGCCGCCCGCGCGGCCGGGCCGGCGCCCCCGCCCGCGCCACGAACCGGCGCACGGCGTACGGCGTGATGGCCATCATGGCGCTGCTCGGCCTGCTGTTCCCGCTGGCGGGCGTCACGATGGTCGCGGTGCTGCTGCTGGACTGGCTGGTGCTGCGCCGGATCCCGGCGGCCGCGCGCGTGTTCGGCTGACCCCGCTCGTGTCGATGCGCTGGTCCCCGAGGTAGTCCTGGCACTAGTTCGGGGACGGGCCGCTGCACGATCGAGATCCGGCGGTGCGGCGGCCAGCCTTGGAGGCATGCATCTGACAGCAACCAGCCTCCTCCTGCTCGGCTCGCTCACCGTCGTTCCCTCCTCCTCCCACACTCTCGAATGGGGTTCGTGCCAGGGCGACGACCGGCCCAAGGACCTGCAGTGCGCCTCCATCCAGGTGCCGCTCGACTGGAAGAAGCCGCAGGGCCGCACACTGACGCTGCGGATCGCCCGGCTGCCCGCGACCGGGGCCGGCAGGGGCACCGTGTTCAGCATCCCGGGCGGGCCCGGCGGGTCAGGCATCGACGACCTGTCCTACCGGGGCGCCACCTTCTCCGCCCTGCGCGAGCAGTTCGACGTGGTCAGTTTCGAGCCGCGCAACGCCACCACGTACGGCCGGCTGCCGGTCAGGTGCTTCGCCACCGGGCCGTGGCTCACCCGGCCGGACACGCCCGGCGCGTACGCGAAGCTTGGAGCCAAGGTGCGGCGGAGCGCCCAGGAGTGCAGGAAGCTCGACCCCGCCTTCTTCGACCACCTCGACTCGGCTTCCGTGGCGCAGGACATCGACGCCGTCCGCTCCGCGCTCGGCCAGAAGCGGCTGAGCTTCGTCGCCACCTCGTACGGAGGGGTGCCCGCCGTCGCCTACGCCCGGCTGTTCCCCCACCGGGTGCGGGCGATGTACCTCGACGGGGCGGTCAACCAGCTGCGCGACGCGGCGACGGATGCGCGTGTCCGGTATCGCACGTACGAGGCGCAGTTCGGCCGTTTCGTGTCATGGTGCGAGTCGGTGGACGTGTGCGGCAAGGACATGGGCGGGCGCTGGCGCACGCTGGTCGCGAAGGCGGACCGTGCGCCGATCCCCGTCAAAGGCCGGCCGGACGGGGAGAAGGTCACGTACAGCGGGTTCGACCTCCAGGTGGCCGCGATGCCGAACCTGGTCGGGCCGGGGCCCGCGCCCGCGTATCCGCGCTGGCGGCAGCTCGCCGCGGCCGTACGCCAGGCCGAACGCGGGGACGCCGCCGGGTTCGCGGACTACGTGCACGCAGGGGTGGGCAGCCTGAAACCGCCGTCGTTCGTGGGCATGAACGCCACCCAGTGCGCCGACGGGCTGCGCTTCCGCGGCTACCGCGAATATCGAGCCGTGCGGGCGATGGGCGAGCGGGTCTCGCCGAACCTCGCCGGCATGGGGCTGTGGCACCGCCTCGGGTGCACGGGATATCCCGTGCCGGTGAGCAACCCGGCCAAGCCGCTGCCGTCAGGGCTGCCGCCGTTCCTCGGAGCGGGCACGTGGACCGACCACGACGACACGGCCGACATCGTAGGCCGGGTGCCGGGGTCGGCGACGGTCCGCTTCGACGGGCACGGCCACGGCCTCTACCTCACGGGCAACGCCTGCGTCATCGCGCACGCCAACGCCTACCTCACCGACCTGCGGCTGCCGCCCGCGGGCACCACCTGCCACCCGCCGAAGCCGTGACCCTCACGGGCCGGAACGGGTCTCGCCGCACACCACGACGTACGGCGAGACCCGTCCGTACCCCCGGGACGAGGGAGCTCGTCAGGTGAGCAGCCCGGCGAGGGCCAGGGCGGGTTCGGGGT
>NZ_JAAAHR010000057.1:0-48277 GCF_009908215.1 Nonomuraea sp. K271
GGCAGGGGCACGGCGGCGTACTGAAGCATTTGGCGCGTGCCCGCCGACAGGCACAGCAGCGGGCGGGCGCCGTGGAGGCCCAGCTCGCGAAGCCGGTGAGCCAGCGGGTGCGCCGACCCCGGCCCCACGGCCAGCCGCAGGCGGGGGAGGGGGTGCAGCCGGCCGCGCCCGCGGCTGCGTACGCAGGACCGCAGCGTCTCGCCCGCCGCCCCCGGCACGTAGCCGACCAGGTCGAGGGCGGGCGCGGGCAGGCCGGGGCCGAGCCGGCCGTGCAGGGTGAGCAGCCGGTTGCCGGGAGCGCCGGCGGCGACGCGCACGCTCCCGGACATGAGCCCGAACTCCAGCGGGGCCAGCCACGGCTCGCCGCCCCACAATCGCGCACCCACGGCGTGGACGGCGGCGGCGTCGACCACCGAGCCCGCCAGGAAGGAGCCGGAACACCGCCGGTCGGCCCTCCGCAGCAGGTCCGCGCCCAGGAGCGGGCGCGGGCGGGCTGACGGGGGACGCCACGGGTCCGGTACGGCGATGCCGACGTGCAGCTCGCGGTAGCCGCCCGCGCTGGTGTGCCGGTTCCAGGCGGTGTGCACGGTGACGAGCGCGCGGCCCGCGACCCCGGCGGCCGGGCCGAAACCGCTCCCGTGCAGCAGGCGGGCCGCCGCGGCGGCGTCCACGGCGAAGTACGACGTCAGAGCGCCGCCGTCCAGGCACCTGATCGGCAGCTCCACCGGCCCGGCGGGGCCGTCCACGGCGTGGGCCGGCACGGAGAGGAAGGGAAAGCCGTCGGGGCGGGGCGCGTGGTCGAACAGCCGGTACGCCTGCGAGCGCACCACCGGCCCCCGGTACGCCGCGAGCCGCGCCTCCATCTCGTCACGGGCCTCGGGCAGGTCGTCGGCGAGGTTGGCGAGGTAGCGCTCGATGCCGTGGCAGAGCGGGAACAGGTGCGTGGCGTCGGAGTAGTCCACCACGTACCAGCCGGGGTGCGGGTCGACGCAGGCTCCGGCGCCCTGCCCGTCGAGCGTGGGGACGATGTCGTGCTGGTTGGTGACGCTGGCCACCCAGGTGCGGGGGTCGGCGGGCCGTTTGAAGTCGACGGGCGCGCCGACGGCGACGGCGTGGGTGACGGTGTGGCGGGCGCAGAACTCGGCGTCCTGGGCCAGGTTCATGATGGCCGCGCCGCCCGCGCTGTGCCCGACGAGGGCCACCTCGGCGCCCGGCGGCAGGCCGTAGTCGCGGACGGCGGCGGCCAGCGCGCGGCTGTACGGGTTGCTGTCCAGCACGGAGCTGCTGAAGGCGCCGAGCAGGTCCTGTGGTGAGTCGTGGTCGGGCCGCCCGGCCCGCATACCGGGCGCCTGGACGACGTGCCGCACGACCCCGTCGGGGCCTTCGACGCTCTGGACGAGCACCCGGCCCGTCGTGCCGACCAGGCTGATGTTGCGCAGGAAGCCGAGCAGGGACGCCTCGGAGTCGAGCCGGGCGCTCTCGGCCGCGGTCAGGTCGGTGCGCCGCGCCGCGCCCGCCCCCGTGTCGAGCGCGGCGACGGCCCGGTTGCTGATGCCGGTGATCGGGTCAGCGGTGGCGCGGCCCTCGCCGGTCGCGATCAGCCAGGCGGTGCGGTCGTTCAGCGGGTTCTCGTCGAGGAGCGCCCGCAGCGCGAGGACCTCGCCGAGGATCGGGGCGATCAGGCTGAGCGCGCGTACCGCGCCACGGTCCTTGAACAGGGAGCGCAGCGCGCGTACGGACTCCAGATCGCGGTCGGCGGCGGCCGCCTCGACGAGCCGCGCGATGAGCGGGTCGCGGGCCAGCTCGGGATGGTCGGTGGCGACGGCAGCGATCCGCAGCCGCAAGGACGTGGCGAGCACCCGGACGGCCAGGCTCTCCTGACCGGCGAGAGAGCCCAGCCGCGCCGCCAGGGTGCCCAGCCGGCCGCCGTCGGGCGCGAACCCGAGCCCTGCGCCGTCGGTGAGGGCGCGCAGCAGGGCGCGGTGAGCCGGCAGGGCGGCCGCGGGGGCGTGGGGCAGGGCCGTGAGCAGGGCGCCGTCGGTCAGGGCGGCCGTGGCGTGGACCCCGGCCTGCCTGATGGCGACGGCGATGCCGACGAGCTCGCGCGCCGCCTCCCGCAACGACGCCCCGGCGGCTCCCGTCCGCCCGCTCGGCGTTGCGGAAGCCCCGCCCGCCGGCTCGTCCGCCGTCCTGCCCGGCGGCCCGTCCTTGGCCACGCTCACCGGTCAGGCCGCCGGGTCATGCTGATGAAACGGGGGCGCGGGTCCTCGGGGATGTTGCGGTGCAGGACGTCGGACAACGTTCGCGTGGCCGCGATGATCCGCAGGCCCTCGGGGGAGAAGGTCGCGGCGTTGAACACCCTCGGCGCCAGCAGGGGGTTGGTCAGCGCCTGGGAGAACGCGTCGATCGCGATGATCTTCGTGAGCAGCGGCGGGAGGATGGCGTCGGGGGAGCCGGGCTCCTCGGCGAACAGGCCGACGTACAGGTCGAGGTCGTCGACACCGCGGTAGAGCTCGCGCAGCGCGCCGCTGACCCGCTCGTCACCTGAGACCTGCTCGAACCGGCGTACGCGGGGGAAGCGGCAGTGCCGCCGGTAGCTGTTGTACGGCGCCAGGCCGAGCGCCCGCGAGTCGGCGATGCTCGCCACGTCGACCTCCCTCAGGTGGGGATCGGTGTTGAACAGGCCGATGCGCCCGGCGCGCTGGCGGGAGGCGTCCTCGAAGAGCCGGCCGAGCCCGGGCCCGGGAATCAGCGCGCCGCCGGCCAGGGTCTGCGCCATCGGCAGCTCGCGACCGCCCACCTCCAGCCGGGAGGGGATCAGGCTGTGCCAGCGGTAGACCAGGTTGAACTCCACCGACGCCCAGTTCTCGCGGTGCCAGGGCGCGCGGGCCAGCATCGCCGTCAGCCGTGGATCCAGCGTGAACCGGAAGTGGTAGGGGGTGATGTGGTTGATGTACTCCTCGACCACCAGCTTGATCAGCAGCACGATGAGGACGTTGCGGGCCGTCTGGAACAGGCGCTCGTCGTCCCAGCGCGGATGGCGTACGGCGAGCAGCCGCGCCACCCTGTTGTGCTCGCGCAGGAACAACACCGTGAGCATGGTGAACCCGACCTGGATGTTGCCCCGGTCGCTCCCGGTAGCGAACAGGGTGTCACGCTGCGCGTCGGTGAGCTCGTCGAAGCGGATCACGCTCAGCGGGGCGAACTCCGGCTTGATCTTGCCGTTCTCGCACAGGAAGGGAGGGAACTCCCCGCCGTTGATGGTCTGGCTCTTGAGCAGGCCCCCGTCGAACGTGCGCAGCGCCGCCGCGGCCGTCTCGTCGAGGCCGTAGAGCTGGTTCAGGTCGATGTGATGGTTGGAGGTGTTCTTGCGGGGATCACGCGGGACGTTGGTGTCGCCGCGCAGGAAACCGTCGGTGAACCACTGGGCGAAGTAGGCGAACAACACCGTGGAACGCGGGCAGGGGATCATGGTCTCGCCGCGGGCGAACAGGTCGGCGGCCCGCTCGGGGGACGGCCGGTTCGCCTCGGGCACGGGAAGCGGGGGCAGGTGCCTGCCGCTGTAGGTGCGGTCGGTCAGCGAGAGCCACGAGGTGTACCCGGCCATCGTGCTGAGCGGCTCGGGCCGGGGCGGCATCTCGCGGATCGCGCTGTCGATCAGCGCCGCGTTGAGGCGCCGCCGCAGCGACGGCACGGACTGCACGGCGTCCCAGAACGGCCTGCCACCGGTCAGCGCCAGGAACCTGAGCCGGTTGACGACCCCGTCGGTGGCGGCGCTGCGCGCACTGCTCGTCGTCCTGCTCGTCGTCCTGCTCGTCGTCATCGTCACCCTTCCTGGCCCGCGGGGCCGAACGCGAGAACGTACCGGTCGGGGAAGATCCCGGCCGATCTGGTGAGGACGCCCTCCGGCGGCGGGACAGGGCGTACGCCGGGGCGCAGCAGCAGGCGGCGTACGACCTCGCAGATCACCACGGCCGCGAGGTGCACGCCCAGGCAGGAGTGGTGGCCGTGGCCGAAGAACAGCCGGTGGTGGCGCGGCCGGTCGATGCGGAATTCGCCGGGCTCGGGCACCACGTCCGCGTCGAACATGGCCGAGGCCGGCGCGGCGAGCACGAACGTGCCCGCGGGGATGAGCGTGCTGCGCGGGGTGCCGGCGGCCAGGACGTGGTCCCGCTCGCACATGCGGGGCAGCAGCTTGAAGAACGGGTTGAACCGCAGCGCCTCCCACACGTAGGGGTCGAAGCGGGCGGGATCGTCGGCGGCCTCGACGGCCCGCGCCAGCACCTGCGGGCGCAGAAGCAACTGCTCGACCGCCTCGGCCATGGCTCCAGGCCCGCTCTCGACGAAGCCGAGCGGCAGGCCGGCCATGTTGACGACGATGCGCTCGTCGTCGAGGCCGAGCCCGGGAGGCAGGCTCGTGCGGGTGAGCCGGGTGAAGACGTCGTCGGGCAGGTCGTGCCCGGCCCGCAGCGCGGCCCGGAGCCCGGCGAGCCGGTCGCGCAGGTAGGCCGTCAGCTCCGCGCCCGCGCGCACCGACTCCTCCTGGATCGCGGGGTCGCCCGCGTAGTTGGCGAAGCCGTCGGTGACGATCGCCCGCGTCCACCGCGACAGGGTGCCGGGACCGGGGCCGGGCAGGCCGAAGTAGTGCGCGCACACGCCGAGGGCGACGTGGCGGAACAGCGCGTGAACGGCTTCGATCCGGCCGTCCGGCAGCGCGGCGTCGAGGGCTTCGTCGGCCAGCCGCCCCGCGAGAGCGCGCACGCGCACGGCGTCGCCCGGGTCGAGCATGACCCGCATCAGGCCCTTCTCCCGCCAGTTCGTCGGGGTGGCGTCCCTGCCCAGCATGTAGGGGCCGTTGAGGGCGGCGTCGAGGCGCGGCCCGAAGGCGCGTACGGAGAACACCGACTCGTGCGAGAGCACCTCGCTCACGTCGGCGAAGCGCGTCACGACCGTGAAGGCGGGCGTGACGAAGATCGGCCGCCGCTCGCGCAGCTCGGCGAACAGGCTGCGCCACTCGGTGCGCATCCACTGCTGGACGAGCCCGAACGCCGCCATCGGATCGCGGGCCAGCGCCTCGTCGTATCTCTCCAGATGGCCGCTCGTCGTCGCCTGATCGGCAGCACCCATGCCGTTTGCCCACCTTCCGCTGAAGCCGGAACGCACAGAGATCATCACGTTGTGTAGCCACAATCTAGACAGGATGTGGCTGCTACCGTCCGGAGTGTTTTGACTCCACTTGGTGATGTGCTCGTCACTCCCAGGCCATAGCCGCAGGCCCGCGGCCCGGTCATCAATGGGGAGGCCTGTCGTCCTCACCGATCACGGAGGCACTGTGAACGCGTCACCCACCCCGCGGTCTGGCTCGGGCACGGCGGAGACGGTGACGCTCACCACCGGCCGCCGCGCGGCCTACCTGGTCGTCCTCGTGGTGCTCCCCATCCTGCTCCTGCTCCTCGCCGTGCCCGCCGTGTGGGGATGGGGCATCGGCCCGCGCGACCTGGTCATCGCCGTCGTGATGTACCTCGTGAGCATCTTCGGCATCGCCATCGGCTACCACCGGTTGTTCACCCATCGCGCCTTCAGGTGCCGCAGGCCGCTGCGGATCGCGCTGATGCTGGCCGGCGGCATGGCGGTCGAGGGCCCCGTCTCCCTGTGGGCGGCCGAGCACCGGCGCCACCACAAGTACGCCGACCGCGAGGGCGACCCCCACTCCCCGTGGCGCCACGGCGACGACGGCTGGGCCCTGCTGCGCGGCATGGCGCACGCCCACGTGGGCTGGTTCTGCACCGCGCGCCTGCGCTCCAGCCGGCGCCACTGGGTGCCGGACCTGCTGGCCGATCCGGACGTCCGGCGCTTCGACGCCGCCTACCCGGCCGTCGTCGTTCTGTCGTTCGCGCTGCCCGCCGCGGCGGGCGGGTTGTGGTCCATGTCGTGGGAGGGCGCCTGGTCGGCGTTGTTCTGGGGCGGACTGGTCCGCTACGCCGTGGTCCACCACGTCACGTGGTCGGTCAACTCGATCGCGCACACGTTCGGCGAGCGGCCGTTCCTCACCAGGGACCGCTCGTCGAACGTGTGGTGGGTGGCGATGCTGACGCTGGGCGAGGGCTGGCACAACTGGCACCACGTCGAGCCGGCCTGCGCCCGGCACGGGGTGCTCAAGGGCCAGCTCGACCCGAGCGCGCGGCTGATCCGCTGGTTCGAGCGCGCCGGCTGGGCGTACGCCGTGCGCTGGCCCGACCCCGCCCGTTTGGACGCCCGCCTGGACGCCCGCCTGGACGCCCGCCTGGCCGCGCGCCGCGCCGACCGCCGCTGAGCGGCGGGAGACGCGAAGGCGCCGGCGCCGGTCAGTGCAGGACCACGGTCTTGTGGCCGTTGAGCGCCACCCGGTTCTCGGTGTGCCAGCGCACCGCCCTGGCCAGCGCCCGGCACTCCACCTCCCGCCCCAACGCGACGAACTCGCCGGCGCTGAGCGAGTGGTCCACGCGCGTGATCTGCTGGTCGATGATCGGCCCCTCGTCGAGGTCGGGCGTGACGTAGTGCGCGGTGGCGCCGACGAGCTTGACGCCGCGCTCGTACGCCTGCTGGTAGGGACGCGCGCCCTTGAAGCTGGGCAACATCGAGTGGTGGATGTTGATGGCCCTGCCCTCAAGGTGCTTGCACAGCTCGGGGGAGAGGATCTGCATGTAGCGGGCCAGCACGACCAGGTCGACACGCTCGTTCTGGACGAGCTCCAGCAGCCGGGCCTCGGCTTCCGGCTTGGTCGCGGGCGTGACCGGGAGGTGATGGAACGGCACGTTGTAGTTGTCGGCCAGGGGCGCGAGGTCGGGATGGTTGGAAACGACGGCGGCGACGTCCAGGTTGAGCTCTCCGACGGAGGTGCGGTAGAGCAGGTCGTTGAGGCAGTGCCCGAACCTGCTCACCATGATCAGTACCCGCTGCCTCTCGTCGGCGTCCCCCAGGCGCCAGGTCATCCCGAAGCGCGACGCGACGTGCGCGAAGTCGCGCCGCAGGCCGGGCACCGGCAGGGTGAGACCGTCGGTGTGGGCGAACTGCACGCGCATGAAGAAGGTGTGGCTGTCCGGATCGTGGAACTGCCGGCTCTGCACGATGGTGCACTGCCGGTCGAAGAGGAACCCGGCGACGGCGTACACGATGCCCGGCGTGTCCGGGCAGGACAACATGAGGACGCACTGCCCGGCGGAGCGGGCTGCGGCTGCGGCGGTCATGGTCGGGGTCGGCTCCTCACTGGTGGGTCGGTGCCGTCGGCGCGGTGCCAGCGGGTGGTCATGTGTGGTACCCGGCCCTGAGCAGCATGCCGCGACGCCACGACTCGGTCTTCTCGAGCTCGTTGAACGTGAAGAGGTGGAAGCCCGCGAGGTTGCCCTCCGGGTCGCAGACGCGGGGGGCGAGCCGCTCGACCAGCCGGTCCGGGCTGTACCCGCCGGGCAGGAAGAAGCGCCACAACAGGCTCTGCTGCTTGTTCAGGAAACGGGCCGACTGCCCGAGCCCGAGGCCGGCGGAGATGCGGATGAGCTTCTGCCGGCTGACGGCCCCGGGCAGGCCGACGTGGATCGGCAGTCCGACGCCGCGTTCCTTGAGCCGCCGGGCCCAGCCGGAGATGGTCGCCGCATCGAAGCACAGCTGGGTGATGACGTGGGTGGCGTACCTGGCCTTCAGCTCGATGGCGCGGTCGATGAGCTCCTGGCGGATGCTGCCGTGGCCCTCGGGGTAGCCGCCGATCCCGATCCGCCGGAAGTGATGGCCGTTCGCGTCGAGCGCCTCCAGGAGGGAGAGGGCGTCGGGGAAGCCGCCCGCGGGCCGGGCGACGTCACCCGCGATCACGAAGATGCCGTCGATCCCCGCCTCACGCAGCTCGGTGACGAGGTCGGTCAGCTGCCGCCCGTCCCTCACCTGGCGGGCGGCCAGGTGGGGGGCGACCGAGTAGCCGTGCCCGGCCAGCCGCCTGGCCAGGTCGACGGTGGCCGCCAGGCCCTTGGCCTCGGTCGTGGTGACGGTCACCGGAATGGTACGCGGCACGTAGGCGAGCACCGCGTCCTCGGTGCCGCGGAACGGCATGACCTCGTAGCTGACGGTGTTCAGCGCCTGGGCGAGCGCCTGCCGGTGCGCGGGCGCCGGGCCGGGGCCGCCGACCCGCAGGCTGCTCATCGTGCCCGGCTCTTCTCACGCGCGGCCCGCGCCGTGGAGGAGCCGGCAGCGGGGGCCTGAGGTGCAGGAGGCATGGTGAGGGGACCTTTCGTCAGGGCAGGCCGCCGACCGGGAAGCGCGATCGTGCGCGTGCCCGGGCCGCCGTACGCGGGCGCCGGGAGGGACACCGGGCACCGGCATCCGCAACCGACAGTAGATTCCGGCGCGGTCCAGGGAATGACGCGGATGACGGCACTTGCGCCTGCGGTCGTCCTAGCCGGAACGCGACAAGTGACGTAGGGCGGATGACCGGCGGAAGGCGCGTGCGGCACGCGGCGTCCCCGAAGCGGGTCGAGGGTGCTTCGCGCTGTGTCGGCCGCTGTGTCGGCCGCGGTGTCGGCCGCGGTGCCGGCGTCTACGTCAAATGGTGTATCCCCGCAGGCCGTACCGGTGGAAATAGTGCCGTTGCCCTGGAACGGGGGCATCATGGGGATCGGTGACGTGGCGTACCAGGACCGGCCGGAGCCAGCGAGGAGGGCGCCCGCGATGGTGGACGACGTCAGGTCCGGGCGGCCCGCCGGGCCGGTGCCGCGCGGGCGCCGGCCGCTCTGCGCGGAGGCGCTGCTCGAACAGATGCCCGACGGTCTCGCGGTGATCGACGCGGACGGGCGGTTCGTGCAGGCCAACCCGGCGGCGCTGTCGCTCTGCGGGCTCGACGCGGCGTACGTCGCCGGCGCCGCGTCCCCGTTCCCGCCGCGGCACGCGGACGAGGACGGCGAGGACCCGGGGGCCGAGACGGTCACCGTGTGGGAGACGGAGCCGGGGCCCCGCCGCGAGTTCGCGTACCGGATGAGCCGGCTGCCCGGCCGCGACGAGCGCATCGTCGCGTTCCGCGACGTGACGGAGAGCCGGCGGCACCAGCGCAGGCTCGCCGCGATCGCCAGCGCGGCCAGCCGGGTGGCCGCCAAACGCTCGCTCGGCAGCACGCTGGAGGCCCTGGCGAAGGAGGTGCTGGAGGCCGACGCCCTGGCAGGGGTGCAGATCCTGACGGTCAACGCCACCAGGGAACGTTTCCAGGTCATGGGCACCGCCGGGTTCAGCCAGGCGGACAACTTCTTCGACATGCTGCTCGAATGCCGGGAGTCCGGCGCGGACCTGCGCATGATCGACGCGTTCACCTCGCGGCAGCCGGTCGTCGTGCCCAACCGGTACGCCACGATCATGTCGGACCCCGCGTGGCGGGCGCTGAAGGACTACATGCGCTCGCCGGTGTGGGACTGGTTCGCCAGCGTGCCGCTCATGGTACGCGGCGAGCCCGTCGGCATCCTCAACGCCTTCTTCGCCCCTGACCAGGAGATCGGCAGGACCGCCCTCGACTTCCTGCTGGCCATGGCCGAGCAGGCGGCGCAGGCCGTCGACTACGCCGCCCTGCTGGAGCGCGAGCGGGAGGTCGCGCGGCGCGAGGAACGCCACCGCCTGGCCCGCGACCTGCACGACTCCGTGGTGCAGCAGGTCTTCTCGATGGGCATGCAGGCGGAGTCGCTCAGCATGCTCTCCGGGCGTGACACGGTCGTCGACTCGGCGTACGTGATGCGCGTGGCGGGGGAGCTCGGGCACGTCTCCAAGGCGGTGCTGAGCGATCTGCGGGCCATGGTGACCGACCTGCACCCCATGCCGCTCGCCGATCAGGGGCTGTCGGCGGCCCTCGACGCGCTCGCCGAGTCGACGATGGGCAGGACCGGCCTCGACGTGCGGGTCGCCATCGCCGACCGGCAGCATGAGCTTGACGACCTGGAGGCCGAGCTCCGCGAGGACGTCTACCGCATGATCGCCGAGGCGCTGCACAACAGCGTCAAGCACGCGCAGGGCTCCCTCGTCACGATCAGCCTGGGGGTGACCGGGCGCCGCTCCCAGCGGTGGCTGAAGGGCGAGATCGCCGACGACGGGTGCGGTCTGCCGGCGCAGAACGCGGACCTGCCGGGGGAGGAGGGCGGCTTCGGCATGACGGCGATGAAGGAGCGCGCCGGCCGGTGGGCCGGGCACCTGTCCATCCTGTCCAGCCGGGACGAGGGAACCACTGTGCGCTTCGTGCTCCCGCTGCCGCCCTCGCTGCCGACGGGGCTGCACCGGGACGTGTTCGTCCCAGCCAAGGACCCAGCCGAGAACACAGGCGAGAACACAGGCGAGAACGCAGCCGAGGACGTCTCCCAGGACGCCGCTGACGTGCCCGCCGACGACCCCGCCGACGACCCCGTTCACGATGCCGCTCATGAGAACCGCTGAGGAGCCATGACATCCCCCTCGGAGAACAGCACCATCGGAGTCCTGGTGGTGGACGACCACGCCGTGGTCCGGCGCGGCGTCGTCGCCTATCTCGACGCTCTGGAGAACGTCGAGGTCGCCGGTGAGGCGGCCAACGGCCGCGAGGCGGTCGACCTGCTGGAGTCGCTCAAGGTGAGGCAGCAGCCGCTGCCCCGGGTGGCGCTGATGGACCTCATGATGCCGAAGATGGACGGCGTCGAGGCGACCGCCGAGATCGTCAAGCGGTTCCCCGCCGTCCGCGTGGTCATCCTGACCAGCTTCGGGGAGGTCGAGCGCATCCACGCCGCGCTGGCCAACGGCGCCGCCGGCTACCTGCTCAAGGACGCGGGTCCGTCCGAGGTCGCCGCCGCGATCCACGCCGCGGCCAACGGCGACGTCTATCTGGACGCCGCCGTGGCGCGGCGGCTGGCCCAGAAGATGCGCGCCCCGCACAGCGGCGTCGCGGGACTGACCAGCCGGGAGCGCGACGTGCTCGTCCTCATCGCGGAGGGCCGCTCCAACCGTGAGATCGCCGCCAAGCTGGTGATCAGCGAACGGACGGCGCGTACCCATGTGAGCAACCTGCTGGGCAAGCTGGGGCTGCACTCGCGGACGCAGGCGGTGCTCGTCGCCATGCGTGAAGGGCTGGTCGACCCCCCGCGCTGAGCGTCGTGTCCCTCCCGTCGGGACGGGCGGGTCACGCCTGGCCGCGGACTACGTCACTTGTCGTAGGCGGCCTAGGACCGGCACCCCCTCAAGAGCCGTCAATTGCGCAATCCGTGCCCCGGCAGGCGCTGCGTAACATCCAGGTCAGGCCGCCATGACCAGGCCCCCAGCGAACGCCCACGTGCACGGAGCTCAGCGCACGCGCGTCGCCCCGCGCGCCTCTTCCCGGGCGCGGAGACGCCTCGCGAGCAGCCCCCAGTTAAGGAGACACCCCATGTCCGGCAAGAGCCTCCAAGACATCCTCAACGGCGTTTCGACCAACGTGGCGGATCATCTGCGCAACCTCCCGGCCGGGCCGAACGTCTATCCCGGGGTTCCGCCGGAGTACACGAACTGGCGTGACGAGCAACTGGCCTGGCAGCAGACGTGCGTGCTGTTCAACCAGTCGTTCCACATGGCCGAGCTGCTGGTCGAGGGGCCCGACGCGCTGAAGCTGCTGTCCTACCTGGGGGTCAACAGCTTCGCGAGGTTCCCCGTCGACACCGCCAAGCAGTTCGTGCCGTGCACCCCCGACGGCTACGTCATCGGCGACGGCATCCTCTTCCACCTGGCGGAGAACACCTTCAACCTGGTCGGACGCATCCCCGCACTCAACTGGGTGCGCTACCACGCCGAGACCGGCGGCCATGACGTCACGGTCACGCTCGACGAGCGCTCGGCGGCCCGCCCCGACCCGTTCAACCGTACCCACTACCGGTACCAGATCCAGGGGCCGAACGCGGTCAAGGTGATCGAGAAGGCGACCGGCGGGCCCGCGCCCGAGCTGAAGTTCTTCCACATGACGACGATGACGATCGCGGGCCGGCAGGTCCGCGCGCTGCGTCACGGCATGGCGGGGCAGCCCGGGTACGAACTGTTCGGGCCGTGGGCGGAGGGCGAGGAGGTGCACCAGGCGCTGGTCGAGGCCGGCGAGGAGTACGGCATGCGGCTGGTCGGCGGGCGCGCCTACTCCACCAACACGCTGGAGTCCGGCTGGATCCCGTCGCCCCTGCCGGCGATCTACACCGGTGAGGCGCTCAAGGCGTACCGCCAGTGGCTGCCGGGCGCCTCATACGAGGCCGCGGCCTCCATCGGCGGCAGCTTCGTCTCGGACGACATCGAGGACTACTACCTGACGCCGTGGGACCTCGGTTACGGCTCGTTCGTGAAGTACGACCACGACTTCGTCGGGCGTGGGGCGCTGGAGGCCAAGGCGGCCGGCCCGCACCGCAAGAAGGTCACCCTGGCGCTGGACAACGCCGACTTCCTCGAGGCCGTCAACACCCAGCTCGAACGCGGGCTGCCGGCGAAGTGGTTCGAGTTCCCCTCCGCGGTGTACTCGATGCACCCGTACGACCTGGTGAAGGCGCACGGCGAGCCGGGCGGGATCTCGACGTGGATCGGCTACAGCGCCAACGAGCGCAAGATGCTGACCCTGGCGATGCTCGACGAGGAGCACGCCGAGCCCGGCGCCCAGGTGTCGCTGGTGTGGGGCGAGCCCGACGGCGGCTCGAACAAGCTCACCGTCGAGGGTCACGGTCAGGTCGAGATCAGCGCCACCGTGAGCCCCGTCCCGTACGCGGAGGTCGCCCGGAAGATCTATGCGGACGGCGGCTGGCGGGCGGCCCGAGCCTGAGCCGTTCTGAGCCGACGTGCCGAGCCGGCACTGTCAAACCGGCACTGTCAAACCGGCGCTGTCAAGACAAGGGAGAAGCCCATGGGCGGGGAACCGGACCGGATACCCGACACGCCCCTCCTCGACCGCGAACGGCAGCTTCGCGGTTACCGGATGAACAAGATGGCCATGGGACTGGGCGACCCGGCCAACCGCGCGGCGTTCAAGGCCGACGAGCCGGCCTACCTGGACCGGTTCGGCCTGAACGAGGAGGAGAAGGCCGCGGTGTTGTCGCGCGACTGGAAGGAGATGGTGCGCCTCGGCGGCAATCTGTTCTTCATCCTGAAGATCTCTGCGGTCGATCCCGTGCGGATCACCGAGATCGGCGCCCACCAGGCCGGCATGGACCACGAGTCGTTCCTGCGGGACAGGCTCGGGAAGAAGGTGTGAGTCGTGGCAAGAATCGTCGGGGGGCTGGGAACCTCGCACGTTCCCTCGATCGGGGCGGCGCTGGACAAGGGCCTGCGCGACACGCCCGAGTGGAAACCGTTCTTCGACGGTTACGTGCCCGCCCAGGAGTGGGTGCGCGAGCAGCGGCCGGACGTCGCGGTCGTCGTCTTCAACGACCACTTCAACGCCCTGTTCCTGGATCGGGTGCCCACGTTCGCGGTCGGCTGCGCCGCCGAGTACCACCCGGTGGACGAGGGTTGGGGGCCGCGGGCCATCCCTCCGTTCGAGGGGGCGGCCGACTTCGCCTGGCACCTGGTCGACACCCTGGTGGACAACCACTTCGACCCGGAGATCATTCAGGAGATCAAGGTCGACCACGGCCTGCAGGTGCCCATGGAGCTCTTCTGGGGGAGGCCGCCGGAGGCGTGGCCGGTGAAGGTCGTGCCGATCTTCGTCAACGTGCTGCAGTACCCGATCCCGCGGCCGGACCGCCTCTACGCGCTCGGCGAGGTGCTGGGCCGGGCGATCGCGGACTACGACAGCGACGAGAGATTCGTGGTGCTCGGCACCGGCGGCCTGTCCCACCAGCTGCAGGGCGCCCGCGCCGGGTTCGTCAACCCGGATGCCGACCGGCGTTTCCTCCAGGACATCGCCCACGACCCCGGCAAGCTCGCCGGCTGGAGCAGGGAGCAGTACGTCGAGACCTTCGGCGGGGAGGGGGCCGAGCTGATCATGTGGCTGGTCATGCGGGGCGCGCTCGACCCGGAGGTCGTCGTCAGGCACCGGCACTACTTCGTACCCGCCTCGATGACCGGAGCCGGGATGATCGTCTTGGAGAACGCATGACCAGGTCGGCCGCCCAGTCGACACCCGCAGTCACACCGTTCGGCGCGCTCGCGGGCAGGCACGTGATGGGGGCATACTGCACAACAGCCTCCTGGCTGCTAGCCCAGTGGGGAGGCACCCTCTTTTCGGTACCAGGACGTGGCAGCCGGTCAGCTCACTGTTCGGCGCTCAGTGGCGCTCAGCCCTGTCGACGGTCGGCACGCCCCGGAGGACCGCCGGATCCCGCAGAACTCATGCTGGACCTCGGGATCGAGCGAGCAGGGCGGTGACCCGGCACCTCGGGTGCATCAGCAGTCTCTCAACTACCGACAAGAGGATGGTGCACCAGTGAGCACCTTCGTGCTGGTCCACGGGGCCTGGCACGGCGGCTGGGCGTGGCAGCGGGTGGCCCCGCTGCTGCGCGCCGCCGGCCACGACGTCCACACCCCCACCCTGACCGGCCTCAGCGACCGCGCGCACGTGCTGCACCCGCAGGTCGGGCTCGCCACCCACGTCCAGGACGTCGTGGCGCTCATCGAGGCGTACGACGCCCGCGACGTGGTGCTCGTCGGCCACAGTTACGCCGGGCAGGTCGTCTCGGGCGTGGCCGACCGCGTCGGTGAGCGCCTGGCCAGACGCGTGCACCTCGACGCCTTCGTGGGCGAGGACGGCGAGGCCGCGATCGACCTGCTACCCGCCACCGTTGCCGGGCACTACCGGGAGTCGGTGGCCGGGCCGGGGTTCGGCTGGCTGATCCCCGTGCGCTCGCTGAGCGTCCTGGGCGTCACCGAGCAGGCCGATCTCGACTGGCTCACCCCGCGGCTCACCCCGCACCCGTGGCTCACCTACACCGAGCCGCTGCGGTTGAGCGGCAAGGGGGAGCAGGTCCCGGCGGCGTTCGTCGAGTGCACCGACTGGATGCGGGTGTTCACGCCGCAGGCCGAGCGGGCCGCCGCCCGCGGCTGGCCGGTCCACGAGATCGCCACCGGCCACGAGGCGATGGTGACCGCGCCGGGTGAGCTGGCTGAGCTGCTGCTGAGTGTCGCCGCCGCGTGACGCGGGCGGGCCTATTTCCGCACGCCGGCAGAGGAACAGGAGCGGGCCTGCGGGGCGCCCAGTGCCCGCGAGACGCCCCTGGCCGTGCCCTGTAGGTGGGCGAGTCGCGGTCCGTACGACTCCGTCAGCGGCAGGATCAGCGACAACGCGGCCACCACCGTGCCGCCGGAGCCGTGGATGGGCGCGGCCACGGACCGGTGCTCCTGGCGGATCGGGGTGGTCGCGTAACCCGTACGGCGGATGCCGGCCAGCGTCCGGCGAAGCTCGTGCTCGGTGATCGGGGAGCTCCAGCCCGGCATCGTCAACGGCCCGGTCACGATCTCCTCCTGCAACTCCCGCGGCGCGTGGGCGAGCAGGACCAGCCCGATCGCGGTGGAGTGCAGCTCGTAGCGCCCGCCCACCCAGGTGCGGTCGGTGGCCGTCTCGGAGCTCAGGAACCGCTCGACGAACACGACCTGGTCCTTCTCCCTGACCGCCAGGTGCACGCCGCGGTGGGTGGTCTCGAACAGGTCCAGCATGAACGGCAGGGCGACTCGCTGCAGCCACACCGACCGGGGGGTGCCCGCCGCCACCTCCCACAGCCGCAGCCCGATCCGGTAGCCGCCGGCGTCGTCGCGTTCGAGCGCGCCCCACTCGTGCAGCTCGGCGACGATCCGGTGCGTGGTGGTGAGCGGCACGCCGGAACGGCGGCTGATGCCGGACAGGTTGAGACCGCCTCCCGCGTCCCTCACCGTCTCGAGGACGCGCAGCGCGCGCCGGAGGACCGAACGCCGCTCGTCCGCCATGTCGCGCTCCTCCCGATCCGGGCTTCCGGTATGCGGAAAGGTAGCTGGCCTTGGCAAGGACGCGCTGTCGCGGCGCACCCGCTGGAGGCTCCCGGCCGGTCACCCGGACGCCGTTCCCGACCAGGCGAGCGCCTCGGACACCCCGGACAGGGTGCCCGCGCTGAAGACGCCGTCCTCGATCGTGGTGATGGTCGCCGGGGCCGGCAACGCGGGCGTCTCCACCGTCATCGAGACGTTCGGCATGCGCGGGGACACCCCGTCGATCGCCCAGGTCAAGGACCTCGATGTCTAGCCCGGCGGAGGAGGGCGCGGTCCTGGACCGCGCGTTCGATAAGTTCCGCGAGCTGATGGCGTCCGACGGCTACGCGCTGAGCTGGACGCTGACCGGCGGGAACCGGGTGGTGGTCGAGATCGTGGCGGGCGCGGACGCCTGCGCCGACTGTCTCGTCCCGCTGCCGGTGATGGAGGCGATCATGTCCGACGCGCTGGAGCCGACGCCGTACACGCTGGACCGCGTCGTGCTGCCGGACGGGACGTAGCGCGCCCGTGTCCATCCGGCCATCCGGGTCAGAAGAGGGTCAGCGGTTCGCTGGGCAGCGGCTCTGGCAGGGGTTCCAGCTCGGGCACGCGGGCGCGTACGTCGTCATGAAAGCGGCGGGCGAGCACCGGCGCGTCCGCGTTGTCCGGCGTGTGGACGAACACGGTCGGCGAGCGGCCCTCGCGCAGCCAGTCCGCCACGGTGTCGGCCCACGGACGCCAGCCGCCGATCGTGCGCGCCTCGTCGTCCCTGCCGAGGTAGCGCACGATCGGGCGGTCGGTGAGGGCGTGCGTGCGGCGCGGCAGGCGCGGCTTCTTCGTCCACGCGTCCCGTTCGGCGTCACTTGTCGGTGGGCTCTCGAAGAGCACAGTGGTGTCGAAGGGCACCCACTCGGCGTCGAAGCCGGTGAGGAGCCGTTCGAGGACGCCTCGTGACCGCTCGTCCTCGAAGAACGCGCGGTGCCGCACCTCGACGGCGTACCTGTGCGAGCGGGGCAGCCGGTGCAGGAAGGCCGCGAGGGCGCCGAGGTCGGCAGGCGAGAACGAGCCGGGCAACTGCAGCCAGAGGGCGTGGATCCGCGACTCCAGCGGTTCCATCGCCTCCAGGAACGTGCGCAGGTCGTCGCCGGCGCCGGTGAGGCGGCGCTCGTGGGTGATCGTCTTGGGCAGCTTGACAACGAAGCGGAAGCCGGGGCCGGTCTGCCTGGCCCACGACTCGACGGTGCTCCTCGACGGCGTGGCGTAGAAGGTCGTGTTGCCCTCCACCGCCTCGCACCAGGTCGCGTACGCGCGCAGCCGCTCGCCGGGAGGGAGCCCGGCGGGCAGGAGGCGTCCCTGCCAGCGCGCGTGGGTCCACATCGCGCATCCCACATGAAGCCGCATGAACGCGACGCTATCGAAGACCGGCGGGAACCGGAGAAGTTGTCATACGACCTAAGTACTCATATGATGACGGCGACCTCCAGCACGCCGACCCTTGGGACCGCCATGGCCGCCGACCGCATCCGCCACGTCACGCTCTCCTCCGTCACGCTCCCGCTCGACGTGCCTGTCAGCGACGCCAAGGTCCTCACCGGCCGGCAGAAGCCGATGACCGAGGTCGTGTTCCTGTTCGCCGAGATCACGACGGACGAGGGCCGCCACGGCACCGGTTTCAGCTACTCCAAGCGGGCGGGCGGCCCCGCGCAGTACGCCCACGCCAAGGAGGTCGCGCAGAACCTGCTCGGTCAGGATCCGTCCGACATCGGCAGGGTCTACGACATGTTGTTGTGGGCGGGGGCGTCGGTCGGGCGTTCCGGTGTGGCGACGCAGGCGCTTGCCGCGGTGGACGTCGCGCTGTGGGATCTGAAGGCGAGGCGGGCGGGGTTGCCGCTGGCGAAGTTGCTGGGTTCGTATCGTGACGCGGTGCGGACGTACAACACCTCCGGCGGTTTTCTGCACGCTCCGGTCGAGGAGGTGAAGGCGCGGGCCGCGGAGTCGCTCGCGAGCGGGATCGGCGGGATCAAGATCAAGGTGGGTCAGCCGGACATGAGGGAGGATCTGCGCAGGCTGGCGGCGGTGCGTGAGCATCTGGGGGAGGATGTGCCGCTCATGGTGGATGCCAATCAGCAGTGGGACCGGCATTCCGCGTTGAGGTTCGGGCGGGCGGTGGAGGAGGTGGGGTTGGTGTGGATCGAGGAGCCGCTCGACGCGTACGACGCCGAGGGCCACGCCCGCCTGGCCGACGCTCTGGACACCCCGATCGCCACCGGCGAGATGCTCTCCAGCGTCGCCGAGCACGTCCGACTCATCGAGGCCCGCGCCGCCGACGTCATCCAGCCCGACGCCCCGCGCGTGGGCGGCATCACCCCCTTCCTGCGCCTGGCCACCCTCGCCGACCACGCGGGCCTGGAACTCGCGCCGCACTTCGCCATGGAGATCCACCTCCACCTTGCCGCCGCCTACCCGCGCGAGCCGTGGGTCGAGCACTTCGAGTGGCTCAACCCCCTGTTCAACGAGCGCCTGGAGACCCGTGACGGCCGCATGATCGTGCCCGACCGGCCCGGCCTCGGCTTCACCCTCAGCGATCAGTGCCGCGCATGGGTTTCCGACAGCGTCGAGTTCGGCCGGAGATGAGCGTGACAGCGCCGGGCGACCGCGTCGGGTCCGTACGGTTCCGCCGCTACGCCGTGCCCCTCCCGGCCCCGGTGAGCGACGCCAAGGTCGCCACCGGACGCCAGCGCCCGCTCACCAGGATCGACGTGCTGACCTGCGAGGTCACCACGACCGACGGCCTGGGAGGGCTGGGCTTCTCCTACACCACCCGCGCCGGCACCGCCGCGCAGTACGCCCACGCCGCGGAGATCGGGGAACGCCTGCTCGGTCAGGATCCGTCCGACATCGGCAGGGTCTACGACATGTTGTTGTGGGCGGGGGCGTCGGTCGGGCGTTCCGGTGTGGCGACGCAGGCGCTTGCCGCGGTGGACGTCGCGCTGTGGGATCTGAAGGCGAGGCGGGCGGGGTTGCCGCTGGCGAAGTTGCTGGGTTCGTATCGTGACGCGGTGCGGACGTACAACACCTCCGGCGGTTTTCTGCACGCTCCGGTCGAGGAGGTGAAGGCGCGGGCCGCGGAGTCGCTCGCGAGCGGGATCGGCGGGATCAAGATCAAGGTGGGTCAGCCGGACATGAGGGAGGATCTGCGCAGGCTGGCGGCGGTGCGTGAGCATCTGGGGGAGGATGTGCCGCTCATGGTGGATGCCAATCAGCAGTGGGACCGGCATTCCGCGTTGAGGTTCGGGCGGGCGGTGGAGGAGGTGGGGTTGGTGTGGATCGAGGAGCCGCTCGACGCGTACGACGCCGAGGGCCACGCCCGCCTGGCCGACGCTCTGGACACCCCGATCGCCACCGGCGAGATGCTCTCCAGCGTCCCCGACCTGATACGCCTGATCGACCTGCGCGCCTGCGACGTCCTGCAGCCCGACGTGCCCCGCGCCGGCGGCATCACCCCCTACCTCAAGGTCGCCGCGCTGGCCGACCACGCCGGCCTCCAGGTCGCGCCGCACTTCGTGATGGAGATCCACGTGCACCTGGCCGCCGCGCACCCGCGCGAGTCCTGGGTCGAGCACATCGAGTGGCTGTCACCGCTGTTCGACGAGCGCCTCACGATCGAGGACGGCCGCATGCGGGTGCCCGAGCGGCCCGGCCTCGGGCTCAGCGTCGCGGACGAGGCCGCCGCCTGGTGCCTCGACGCCGTCGAGTTCCGCGCGCCGGGCGGGTAAATTGTCACCCGTGCCGCCGGACAGGAAACTCGATCGCGACACCGGGCGTGGCCTCGCCCACGAGTTGGTCGAGCGGCTCAAATCCCGCATCCTGGCCGGCGAGATCGCCCCCGGCCAGAAGCTGCCGACCGAGTCCTCGCTGGTCGAGGAGTTCGGCGTGAGCCGCACGGTGGTCCGCGAGGCCATCTCGCGGCTGCAGGCGGCGGGGCTCGTCGAGACCTTCCAGGGCCGTGGCTCGTTCGTGCTCGACGTGCCCGCTCCCGCGCCGTTCTCCGTGGAGACCTCGCGGGTCCGCACGCACCGCGACGTCCTCGACATGATCGACTTCCGCATCGGGGTCGAGTCGGAGTCGGCGGGGCTGGCCGCGCAGCGCCGTACCGACCTGCAGCTCAAGGCCATCGAACGTGCCCTCGTCGACCCCGGGAGCTCCGCTGAGCATCCCGGCCACGCCGTCGAGGCCGACTTCCGCTTCCACCTCAAGGTCGCGCTGGCCTCCGGCAACCGCTTCTACTCCGACCTGCTCGCCTCGATCGGCCCCATGATGATCATGTTGCCGCGCACGCGGCTGGCGCACGGCTACACGGTCTCCGACGCCACCCACCTCACCCGGGTGACGCTCGAACACGAGAACGTCTACCGCGCCGTCGCCGACCAGGACGCGGCGGCGGCGCGGGCCGCGATGCGGCTGCACCTGTCCAACTCGCGCGCCCGGCTGCAGGCGCCCTGACTACCAGCGGGCCGTGTTGGGCGTGAAGCCCGGCACCACCGTGCGCATGTACGCGGTGTCCTCGCGGCCGCGCTGCCCGCACGTGACGTACTGCTCGTGCAGGGCCGCGAGCGCGTCCTCGTCCAGTTCCACGCCGAGGCCGGGCCCGGCCGGCACGGCCACGCTCCCGTCGCGGAACTCCAGCACCCCCGGCCTGACGACGTCCTCCGACTTCCACGGATAGTGCGTGTCGCAGGCGTAGGTGAGGTTGGGGGTCGCCGCCGCCAGGTGCGTCATCGCCGCCAGGCTCACGCCGAGATGTGAGTTGGAGTGCATCGACAGCCCCATGCCGAACGTCTCGCAGATGCCGCCGAGCAGGGCCGAGCGCCGCAGGCCGCCCCACAGGTGGTGGTCCGACAACACGACCTGCACGGCGTCGGCGGCGACGGCCGGCTTGAGATGCTCGAAGGCGATGACGCACATGTTGGTCGCCAGTGGCAGGACGCTCCGCCCGGCGACGGCGGCCATGCCGTCGATGCCGGGCGTGGGGTCCTCAAGATATTCGAGCACGCCGGAGAGCCGGTCCGCCACCTCGACCGACGTCTCGACGGTCCAGGCGCCGTTGGGGTCGATGCGCAGCGCGTGCCCGGGAAAGGCCGCGGCCAGCGCCTCGACGGTCTCGACCTCGTGGCGGGGCTCGTACACGCCGCCCTTGAGCTTGATCGCGCCGAAGCCGTACTCGTCGACCATGCGCCGCGCCTGGGCGACCATCTGCTCGGGCGTGCGGCCCTCGCCCCACGTGTCGTCGTCCTGGCCCGGGTGAGCGGCCCACTTGTAGAACAGGTACGCCGAGTACGGCACACGCTCGCGTACGGCGCCGCCGAGCAGGTCGCTGACCGGCCGGCCGAGCGCCCTGCCCTGCAGGTCGAGCAGCGCCACCTCGAACGGCGCCGCCACGGTGTCGACCGCGCTCGACAGGTCGAGCATGCCGCCGAAACTGGCTCCCGCGCCGCCGGTGGACGCGCCCAGCGCCGTCACGACCACGCGGCGCAGCCCGTTCAGGTCGAACGCGTCGAGGCCGGGCAGGGCGGCGGCGACGGCTTCGAGGCGCTGCAGGTGGGCCTGGTCGGCGTACGTCTCCCCGAGCCCGACCAGCCCGGCGTCCGTGTGCACCTGGACGATGGCGCGCAGCACGTACGGCTGGTGCACGCCGACGACGTTGAGCAGGGGCGGGTCGCGGAAGGCGACGGGGGTGACGGACACCCGGCTGACCCGGCCGCCCGCCTGCGATTCAGGCGTGGGCCGATGTCCGGCGCGCATGGTCATGGCGTGTTCTCCTCGACGGGTTCGTCCGCGCGCCCGGCCGGTTCCTCGGCGGGCCTGCGGCGGCGCAGGGCCTTGCGGATGAGGGGCAGGACGGCGACCAGCAGGACCAGCGCGAGCACCGTGCCCGAGATCGGGCGGGTGAAGAAGCCGGTCGGGTCGCCGCCGAAGATGAGCAGCGACTGCCGCGAGGAGTTCTCGATCATCGAGCCGA
The DNA here is from genome assembly GCF_009908215.1 of Nonomuraea sp. K271. Taxonomy (NCBI): domain Bacteria; kingdom Bacillati; phylum Actinomycetota; class Actinomycetes; order Streptosporangiales; family Streptosporangiaceae; genus Nonomuraea; species Nonomuraea sp. K271. The sequence goes on from NZ_JAAAHR010000057.1 coordinate 21,920, forward strand.
GCACGAACGCCAGCACGAGCGGCCCCGGCTCGAAGCCGAGCTTCTTCATCAGGTAGCCGAGCAGGCCGAAGGCGATCACCAGGAAGATGTCGTAAACCTGGTTGTTCACCGTGTACGCGCCGAGCAGCGTGATGAGCACCGTGATCGGCGCCAGGATGGCCGGCCGCACGCGCAGGATCCGCACGAAGACGCCGACCATCGGGATGCTCATGATGAGCAGCAGGATATTGCCGATGTACATCGAGTTGATGACGCCCCAGAAGACGTCGGGGTGCTGGGCGACGAGCTGCGGGCCCGGCTGGATGCCCTGGATGAGCAGCGCGCCGAAGATGAGGGCCATCGTGGCGTTGGCCGGGATGCCGAGGGTCAGCAGCGGGATGAACGACGAGGTGGCGGCCGCGTTGTTGGCGGTCTCCGGCGCGGCCACGCCCTCGACGGCGCCCCGGCCGAACCGTTCCGGCTGCTTCGCGCGCCGCTTCTCGAACGCGTACGCGGCCAGGGAGGACAACGTGGCGCCGCCGCCCGGCAGCACGCCGAGGAAGAACCCGATGAGCGAGCCCCGCCCGATCGCGCCTTTCGACCGGCCGAGGTCCTTGCGGGACGGCCACACGTTGCCGACCTTGGCGGGGGAGTGGACCTGGTTGTGGCGTTCCTCGATGTTGTAGAGGATCTCGCTGAGCCCGAACAGGCCCATGGCGAGCGGCACGAAGTCGATGCCCTCGGCCAGGTTGAGGCTGTCGAAGGTGAAGCGCTCCGCGCCCGTGAAGGTGTCGCGGCCCACGGTCGCGAGCAGCAGGCCGACGCAGGCGGCGATGATGGCCTTGAGCTTGTGGCCGTTGCCCACCGACGAGATCAGCAGCACGCCGAGCACGCCCAGCGCCGCGTACTCGGGAGGCCCGAAGTCGAGCGCGAAGCCGGCGACGATCGGGGCCAGCAGCGTCAGGCCGAGGATCGAGACGGTGCCCCCGATGAAGGAGCCGATGGCCGCGATGCCGAGCGCGGTGCCCGCCCTGCCCTGCTTGGCCAGCGCGAAGCCGTCGAAGACGGTCACCACCGAGGACGCCTCGCCCGGCAGGCGCAGCAGCACGGAGGTGATGGTCCCGCCGTACTGGGCGCCGTAGAAGATGCCCGCCAGCATGATGATCGCCGGAACGGGCCCGACGCCGTACGTGAGGGGCAGCAGGATGGCGATCGTCGCGCCGGGGCCCAGCCCGGGGAGCACGCCGATGAGCATGCCGATGATGACGCCGACGAGGCAGTAGAGCAGGTTGCCCGGCTCCAGGACGACGCCGAAGCCGTTGATGATCGGGGAGATGTCCATGTGACTTTCTCAGATGAGGCGCGGGAGCGGGACCTGCAGCAGCAGGACGAAGATCACGTAGAACGCGGCCACGGTGCAGATGCTGATCACGATGGACGATCGCCACGACTCCTTGCCCAGCCAGCGCAGCCAGACGAACACCAGCAGCAGCGACGGGATCTCGAAGCCGATCAGGGGGAGGAGCACGGCGAGCAGCACGAGCGTCACCAGCGCGACCAGGGTGAGCAGGCCGGCCTTGGAGAAACGTTCGGCGTCCTCCAGCCGGCGGCCCGTGACGACGAGCGCCGCCGACAGCGCGACGATGACGACGCTGATGGCGAACGGCCACAGGCCGGGGCCCGGCTGGGTGAGGCTGCCGAGCCCGAGCGCGTACGATCCGACCGCCCCGAAGATCCCGGCGGCGAGTCCGGCCAGGGCCGCCGCGACCTGCGAGAGGGGGCCCGCGTGCGGCGGCCGTGACTCGTCCAGCTCGGCCTGGAGCCGCTCGGCCTCGGCGGCGACGTCGTCGAGCGGTTCTGGCGAGCTCGCGGGCTCGGACATGGACATGCTCACTCCTTGGTGGCGGGCGGACGAGCGGAGAGGGGGTGGCCTGCCGGGTCCCCGGTCAGCCGGCCAGGCTGATCCCGAACTCGTCGAGCTGCTTCTTGTAGGTGGCGGTGTCGCTCTGCAGCGAGCTGAGGACCTCGTCGGGGGTGACCTCCATCGGGGTGAGCGAGTTCTGCTCGTTGAACTTCTTGTACTCCGGCGTGGCGAACGTCTTCTTGGCCGCTTCGAGCAGCTTGGCCTTGACGTCCTGCGGCGTGCCCTTGGGCGCGGTGAGGAAGCGGTACTGCGTCACCTGCACGTCGAAGCCCTGCTCCGTGGCCGTCGGCACGTCGGGCATGTAGGGGATGCGCTCCTTGGAGAAGACCGCGAGCGGCACGAGCTTGCCGGCCTTGACGTTCTCGATGGCCTCGCCGATCTGCATGGTGGAGACGTCGACCTGGTTGCCGAGCAGCGCGGTCAGCGCGGGGGCGCCGCCGTCGAAGGGCACGGCCGTGGCCTTGATGCCGGCCGTCTTGAAGGTCAGCGCGGAGGCCAGCTGCGCGCCGGTGCCGACGCCGGTCGTGCCGTACCGGATCGGCTTGCCGGCCTTCTTCATGTCCTCGATCGACTTGTAGCCGGACTTGGGGTTGGTCGCCATGACGTAGTCGTCGCGCGAGACGCCGGTGACGACGTCGAACGAGTCGATCTTCGTGGCCTCGGCGGGCGACACCGTGAGCGGCGTGATGGTGAACAGGGAGGCGTTCTGGACGGCGAGCTTGTAGCCGTCGGGGGCCGCCGACTGCAACTCCTTGGCGTTGAGCGCGCCGTTGGCACCCGGCTTGTTGAGCACCGGCGCGGAGACGCCGAGCTCCTTGGCCATGCCCTGGGCCAGCGCCCGGGTGATGAGGTCGGTCGAGCCGCCGGGCGAGGCGCCGACGCTGAACTCGATGTTGCCCGACGGATATTCGCCGCCGTCACCGCCGGTGGACGTCGTCTTGACCCCGCCGCATGCGGTCAGCGCGATGGCGGCGACGGTGCCGAGGACTCCCGCGAGAACGCGGCGGGGGGCTGTCCGGGATGCCGGCATGGACTTCTCCTTCGTGCGGGCGGTGCCCCTCGGTGGGGTGCGCGTGGTGTGCGTGATGCGGAGTTTCGGACGGGCGTCAAGGGCGGTTTTCATCCGTTTTCTGTAGTCTCCGGAGCGTAGGGACCTGCTGCGATGCCTGTCCAGGCTCATTTCGGTATCAAGTGATACTATTTCCGCATCATGCTAACACTTGATCAGATCCGGGCATTCGTCGCAGTTGCCGAGGAGCTCCACTTCGGTCGGGCCGCTGATCGGCTGCGCATGACCCAGCCCCCGCTCAGCCGGCACATCCAGAAGCTGGAGCGGGTGGTCGGCGTGACCCTGCTGGAACGCGACAACCGGCGCGTGGTCCTCACCGACGCCGGCCGCGCCTTCCTGGACGACGCCCGGCGCATGCTCACGCTCGTCGACACCGCGGGCGACCGTGCGCGCAGGATCGCCAGCGGCGCCGCCGGGACCGTACGGCTCGGCTTCACGGCCGTCTCCGCCATCAGCATGCTGGGCGCGCTGCTGCGCAGGTTGTCGGAGCAACTGCCGGAGATCGACGTCATCCTGCACGAACGGGTCACCGCCGGGCAGGTCGACGGCCTGCTCCGCGGCGAGCTCGACGTGGGGCTCGCGCGCCCGCCGTTCGACATCGCCACGCTCGACTCGCGGGTCGTCTTCCGCGAGCCGCTGTGCGCGGTCGTGCCCCTCGGGCATCCGCTCGCCGGTCTCGGCCGGCCGCTCGTGCCCGACGACTTCGACGGCCTGCCGGTGATCAGCTACAACCCCGTGCAGTCGCGGTACTTCCACGAACTGACCGTGCACTTCCTCACCAACGCCCACCCCCGGATCGAGCAGCAGGTGCACCAGATCCTCACCGCGGTGCTGCTCGTGGCGGCCGGGCGGGGCGTCGCGCTGGCGCCCGCCAGCGCCCGCTCGCTCGGCATCGACGGCGTCACCTTCTGCGAACTGGCCCCCGGCGGCGGCGATCCGCTGGAGAGCGAGGAGAACGCCACCGGAGAGCCGGTCGAGCTGCACGTGATCTGGGACCGCGGCTCCACCAACCCCGCGCTCCGGAGGGTGCTCGACCTGCTTCCCGACCTCGAGGCACCCCCGTCGCTGATGATGCCCTGACAGCATCGCCGGATACGAAAATGCACTTGGACAGGAATCGCCCCAGCTCCCTAGCCTGGCGGCATCAGACCTGACCTGCGGCGCACGGGGGACCCCACTGCCGCGTGTAAGCAAAGGACCGCCATGCCCAGCTTCTCCCCGCACGAGCTCGCGACCCAGCTCAAGAGCGGCCTGCTGTCCTTCCCCGTCACCCACTTCACCGAGGACCTCCGCTTCGACGAGGCGCGCTACCGCGAGCACCTCGCCTGGCTGAGCAGCTTTCCCGTGGCAGGCCTGTTCACCGCCGGGGGCACCGGCGAGGGCTTCTCGCTGACCTCCGCCGAGATCGACCAGGTGGTCCGCGCGGCGGTCGACGAGGTCGGCGGCAGGCTGCCGGTCGTGGCGCCCGCCACCGGCGGCACCGCCAACGCCGTCGCGCAGGCCCAGGCCGCCGAGGCCGCGGGCGCCGACGGGCTGCTCCTCATGCCGCCCTACCTCACCGAGGCCGGTCAGGCGGGTCTGATCGAGCACGTCAGCGCGGTCTGCCGCGGCACGGGGCTCGGCGTGGTCGTCTACAGCCGCGCCAACGCCGTCCTCACCGACCGCTCCGTCGAGATCCTGGCCGACAGGAACGCGAACCTCGTCGGCTTCAAGGACGGCGTCGGCAACATCGAGAACCTCGCCCGCATCTACGCCGGCGTCGGCGACCGCCTGGCCTACATCGGCGGCCTCCCCACTGCGGAGACCTTCGCGCTGCCGCTGCTCCAGCTCGGCATGAGCACGTACTCGTCGGCCATCTTCAACTTCGTCCCGCAGTTCGCGCTCGACTTCTACGCCGATGTCCGCGCCCAGGACCGGGAGGCGGTCTACCGTCGCATCAGGGAGTTCGTGGTCCCCTACCTGGACATCCGCGACCGCGAGAAGGGGTACGCCGTGTCCGTCATCAAGGCCGGGCTGACCGCTGTCGGACGTCACGGCGGGCCCGTGCGGCCGCCGCTGCAGAATCTCACCGAGGACGAGCTCGCCGAGCTGACCGCCCTCGTCAACAAGATCAGCTGAGAGGGTCCCCGCCCGTGTCTCCCACCATCCAGCGCGTCGAGGTCGTCCCCGTGGCCGGGTACGACAGCATGCTGCTCAACCTCAGCGGCGCCCACGGGCCGTTCTTCACCCGCAACGTCGTCATCACCACCGACTCCGACGGGCGTACGGGCCTCGGCGAGGTGCCGGGTGGCGAGGCGATCCGGCGTACCGTCGAGGAGGCCGCGACGCTGCTGACCGGCGAGCCCGTGGCACGCCACCGCAGCCTGCTGCGCTCGGTGGCGGCCCGGTTCGCCGACCGGGACGCCGCCGGGCGGGGCGCGCAGACCTTCGACCTGCGCACCACGGTGCACGCGGTCACCGGGCTGGAGTCCAGCCTGCTCGACCTGCACGGCCGGTACCTCGGCGTCCCGGTGGCGGAGCTGCTCGGTGACGGGCAGCAGCGCGACCGGGTGCCGATGCTGGGCTACCTGTTCTACATCGGCGACCCGGGCAAGACGGACCTGCCCTACCGGGTCGACGACGGCGGCGAGGAAGGCGGCGAGGAAGGCGGCGGCGACCGCTGGTCGCGGCTGCGCCGCCGCGAGGCCCTGACCCCGGACGCGGTGGTCGCGCTGGCCGAGGCCGCCCAGGAGCGGTACGGGTTCGCCGACTTCAAGCTCAAGGGCGGGGTGCTGCCCGGCGAGCAGGAGATCGAGACGGTCAGGGCGCTGGCCGGCAGGTTCCCCGGCGCGCGCATCACCGTCGACCCCAACGGCGGCTGGCTGCTGGCCGACGCCGTCCGGCTGTGCGCGGGGCTCGGCGACGTGCTCGCCTACGCCGAGGACCCGTGCGGGGCCGAGGGCCGCTTCTCCGGCCGGGAGACGATGGCGGAGTTCCGGCGCGCGACCGGCCTGCGCACCGCCACCAACATGATCGCTACCGACTGGCGGGAGATGGCGCACGCCGTACGCGCGAACGCCGTCGACATCCCGCTCGCCGACCCGCACTTCTGGACCATGTCCGGCTCCGTCAGGGTCGCCCAGCTCTGCCACGACTTCGGCCTGACCTGGGGTTCCCACTCCAACAACCACTTCGACATCTCGCTGGCGATGTTCACGCACGTCGGGGCCGCCGCCCCTGGTGAGATCACCGCCCTGGACACGCACTGGATCTGGCAGGACGGCCAGGCCCTCACCACCAGGCCGCCGCGGATCACGGACGGCGCCGTCGACGTGCCCACCGCACCCGGGCTCGGCGTCGAGCTCGACCGCGCGGCCCTGGACGAGGCCCACGAGCTCTACCTCCGCCACGGGCTCGGCGCCCGCGACGACGCCGTGGCCATGCGCTATCTCGTGAAGGACTGGGTGTTCGACCCGAAACGCCCCTGCCTCGACCGCTGACCTAAGGTGGGCGCATGGGCATGGTCGGGACGGTCGGGCTGGTGCTGCACCCCCAGCGCGACTCCAGGAAGGCGATCGACACCATCCTGCGCTGGGCGGCCGGCAACGACGTCACCGTGCTCGGCCTGCCCGAGGAGGTGGGCCGCATCGACTGCAGCGCCGTGCCCGTAGACACCGAGACGCTCGTCGAACGGTCCGACCTGCTGGTCGGGCTCGGCGGCGACGGGACGATGCTGCGCACGATGCGGCTGCTCGCCGGGCGGCGCACGCCCATCCTCGGCGTCAACCTGGGGCGGCTCGGGTTCCTCGCGGAGATCGACGTGGACGACCTGGCCGGCACGCTCTCCGCGATCGACGAGCACCGCTACACGATCGAGCCGCGGATGGCGATCCAGGCCGAGGTCCAGGGTGCGGACGTGACCGCGTTCAACGACATCGCCCTCGTGCGGATCCCCGGAGAGGGGCTGGCGGGCGTCGCGGTGAGCGCGGCGGGCAGCGACTTCGTCCGCTTCGCCGCCGACGCCGTGATCGTGTCGACCTCCACCGGATCCACGGCCTACAGCTTCTCCGCCGGCGGGCCCATCGTGTCGCCCCGGGTCGAGGCCGTGCTCGTCGTGCCCGCCGCCGCCCACTCGGCCTTCAACCGGGCCCTGGTGCTGCCCGCCGACGAGAAGGTGACGCTCCAGGTGCTGCCCACCAGCGGGCGGCTCGCGGTCGAGGTCGACGGGGCCGTGCTCGGCCACCTGTGCCCGGGTGACAGCATCACGGTCGCCGCCTGGCCGGGGGCGGCTCAGGTGGTGCGGCTCGGCACCACCTTCTACGACCGGGCCCGGCGCAAGCTGCGCGTGGACGGCAGCGCCGAGGCCTACTGACCGCCGTACGGCCTGACCGCCGTACGGCTTGACGGCCGCCGTCGGAGAGTGACCGCATGGCCCCCGCGTACCGGCCGGGGAGCGGCGTCAGGTGCTCGCGCGGCGGCGGTGGCGGGCCGGGCGATCGGGCGCCCGGCGGGGCTCCGGCTCCTCGCCGGGGGACGCGTCGCGGTCCTGGGACGGGTGCGGGGCGAAGAAGTCCTCCCCCGCGCGGCTCACCCGACGACGTGAAGCGGGCTGCTCGGGCTCCGCGCGGTGCTCCTCGGAACCGGCGCGCCAGCGCGCGGCGGCCCCGGCGTCCGCGCTGCGGCGCGACCCGGGCTCCCCGGCGGCCGGCCGGTGGCGGGTGGCCGCCAGGGCGGCCAGGGCCGTGGTGATGGGTACGGCGGCGATGAGGCCGAGCGTGCCCGCCACGCTGCGCACGATCTCCTGGGCGATGACCGGCGTCGTCAGCACCTGCCCCAAGGGCTGCTCCCCGATGCTGAACAGCAGCAGCAGCGGCAGCGACGCCCCCGCGTACGCCAGGATGATCGTGTTGATCACCGAGGCGATGTGGGCCCGCCCGATGCGACCGGCCGCCTGGTAGAGGCGGGCGAAGCCGTACGACGGGTTGGCGTGGGCCAGCTCGGCCACCGTCACCGCCTGCGTGACGGTCACGTCGTCCAGCACTCCGAGCGCGCCGATGATGATTCCGGCCAGCAGCAGCCCCTGTGTGTCGATCGACAGGCTCATGCCCAGCGTCAGCGCGCTGTCGTCGGTGACCCCGTTGAGCCGGGCGAACCCGAGCGCCGCGTACGACAGCGCGCCCGTCAGCGCCAGGCTGGCGAGCGTGCCGAGCACCGCCATGGACGTCGGCAGGGAGAAGCCGTGCGTGAGGTAGAGCACCGTCAGCATGATCGCCGCCGCGCCGACGATCGCCACCAGCATCGGGGACCTGCCCTCCAGGATGCCGGGGATGACGAACGTCAGCAGCAGCACGAACGTCACCGCCAGGCCGATCAGCGCCGTCACCCCGCGCCAGCGGCCGAACGCGATCACCGCGGCGGCGAAGGCCAGGCCGAACAGCCACAGCGGCGTCGCCCGGTCATGGTCGGAGAGCTGGTAGGCGCCGTCGGCGTCGCGCAGCAGGATCACGCCGTCGCCCGGGGCGAAGTGCTGCGCCCCCGGGCCTGCGGGCAGGCGGAGCGTGACGTCGCGGCCGGCGTCGCGCCCCTCACCGAGCTTGACCGTGGCCGTGCCGCACGTGGCGGGGTCGGGCCGGGGCGCGCCCTCCGGCGCGGCGGGGCAACGCTTGAGCGTGACGGCCGTGATCGTGCCCGTGAGCCGTTCGACGGCGGACGGCTGCGCGCCCGTCCCGGGCCGGCCGTCGGGCCAGAGCCACAGCAGGGCCCCCAGCGTGACGACGGCCACCGGCACCAGGACGGCCAGGCTCGCCATCATCGTGCGTCGCGAGCGGGGTGCGGACGCGCCGTGCGCGTGCCCGGCGCCCATCAGGTAACGCCCATCGGGTGAATGGTCCTCCTCGGCTGACGAACAAGGACAGTACTGCACACGACGGGCTGGGGTAGTTGCAACGGCATGACTTGCCTGGTGGGCACCTCGGGGTGGCAGTACAAGGACTGGCGGGGCGTGCTGTACCCGCCGGGTGTGCCGCAGCGGCTCTGGCTGGAGACGTACGCGGCGGAGTTCCCCACGGTCGAGAGCAACAACGCCTTCTACCGGCTGCCGAGCCCCGAGTTGTTCGCCGCCTGGCGCGACAGGACGCCCCCGTACTTCGTGATGGCCGTCAAGGCCAGCAGGTTCCTGACCCACATCAAGCGGCTGGCCGAGCCGGAGGAGCCGGTGCGGCGGCTGATGGGCGCCGTGGCGGAGCTGAAGGACAAGCTGGGGCCGATCCTGCTGCAGCTCCCGCCCACCCTCCAGTCCGATCCCGGCCGCCTCGACCGGTGCCTGGCATGCTTCCCCGCGCACGTCAGGGTGGCCGTGGAACCGCGTCACGACTCGTGGTGGACCGGCGAGGTGCGCGACATCCTGCGCGCGAGGGGCGCCGCGCTGTGCTGGGCGGACCGCCGCGGCCGGCCACAGAGCCCGTTCTGGCGTACCGCGGGGTGGGGGTACGTGCGCCTGCACCAGGGACGGGCCGGAATCGCCTACGGCGACACCGCGCTGCGGACGTGGGCCCGGCGGGTGCGCGAGGCGGGCTGGCGGGACGCCTACGTCTACTTCAACAACGACCCGGGCGCAGCCGCGGTGCGCAACGCGAGACGGTTCGCCGGACTCCGCTAGTGCGTACGCGTCTCTACCGGAACGGCGTCCTCGAGAAGCAGGATTTCCCTCTTGAGGAGCTGCCCGGGCACGTGTCGGGTCGGGGCAACGTCGTCTGGCTCGACCTGTGCGGCCCTTCGGCCGCCCAGCTCACCGCGGTCGGTTCCGAGCTGGGGCTGCACGAGCTGGCGATGGAGGACGCACTCTCCGCCCGGCAGCGGCCGAAGGTCGACGTCTACGACAACCACCTGTTCATCACGGTCTACGGGGTGCACATGGAGGAGGGGCGGCTGCGTCCCGTCGAGGTCAACGTCTTCGTCACCGCCAACGCCCTGGTCACCGTGCGCGACAGCGACGCCTTCGACATGGAGGAGGTCGTCAGACGCTGGGACACCCTGTCGCGCCTGGCCGGGCACGGGGTGACGTTCCTGCTGCACGGCCTGCTCGACTACGTGGTGGACGGCCAGCTCGATCTGGTGGAAGAGCTCGACGCGAAGGCGGAGACCCTGGAGGAGTCCCTGTACGACGGCGATCCGGGCGACGGCAGGCGGCTGCAGCGCACGATGTTCGAGCTGCGCCAGGACACCACCAGGGTACGCAAGATCACGATGCCGATGCGGGAGGTGATCGGCACCCTGCTCCACCGCGACCAGGACATCGTGGCCGATCCCGTGATGGCCCCCTACTACGCGGACGTCTACGACCACGTGCTGCGGGCGACGGAGTGGGTAGAGGGCATCCGCGAGATGCTGGCGAACGTCCGCGAGACCCGCCTCGCGCAGCAGGGATTCAGGCTGGACGAGATCATGAAACGGATCACCAGCTGGGCCGCCATCATCGCGGTGCCCACCCTGATAACCGGCTTCTACGGGCAGAACGTGCCCGTTCCCGGCACCGGGCAGAGCTGGGGGTTGTGGGCGTCCACGATCCTCGTCGCGCTCACCTCGGTGGTGTTGTACTCGGTGTTCAAGAAGAACGACTGGTTGTGAGCGCCGCCCCGGCCGCGGCCAGCCTGTCGTACGGCGCCGGGCAGAGCCGCCCGCGCACGCCCGGCGTGAGCCGCACCGCGACCCGCACCTCGGCGGCGCCGGAGGCCGGATAGAGCGGCAGGCAGCGGCCGCCCGCGATCAGGGTCCTGCGGCCGATCGAGGTGGTGAGCAGCGACAGCCCGTCGTACGTCGCGGGCGCCGCCAGGCGCAGCACCCACAGACCGCCGGAGGTGCGGGACCGTGTGCCGTCGAGGGCGTAGTAGTCGAGCACGCTGTCGCTCGACGAGACGACCGCCCGCATGGTGAACCGCCGGCCCTCGACGGTGAACACCTCCGCCGAGGGCGCCTGGTAGACCGAGTGCACGTAGGCGATCGCGAAGCCGCCGGGGACGGGCAGGCCGTTCACGGTGAGGCGCTCGGCGCCGCCGCAGCCGAGGGCCGCCACCAGGGCGAGGGCCAGGAGCGGCCGGGTCAGGTCTGTTCCTGGTAGTAGCGGGCGGCGCCCGGGTGCAGCTCGACCGGCGCCACCTGCCGGCCCAGCGTGACGTCGAGCTTGTCCGCCTCGGGGTGCACGGCCGTCAGCTCGGCCTTCTTGGCGAACAGGGTCTTGGTGATGTCGTACGCGAGCTGCTCGTCCATCGAGTCGGGCACCAGCAGCAGGTTGGCGATGCCGACGGTCTTGATGGCGCCGGACAGCTTGTAGACGGACAGGTCCACGTCGAGCGGGACGTACTGCTCGCCGTAGGTGGCGCGCATCTTCTCCAGGACGTCACCGGTGTCGAGCAGCTTCATGTCGGGCTTGCTCGTCGCCAGGTCGGTGATGCCGGCCGTGGGCAGGCCGCCGACCCAGAAGAAGGCGTCGATGGTGCCGTCCTTGGCGGCCTGCACCGACTCGTTGATGGACAGCTGCTGCTTGGTGATGTCGGAGTCGGGGTCGATGCCGGCCGCCTCCAGGATGCGCCTGGCCACGACCTGGGTGCCGGAGTTGGCGGGCCCGAGCGAGACGCGCTTGCCCTTCAGGTCGGCGACCTTGTCCGCCTCGGTGCCCGGGGCCGTCACGACGTGGGCGTAGTTGTCGTAGATGCGGGCGATCGCCTTGATGGGCTGCTTCGCGGTGAAGGCGTCCTTGGCGTTGACCGCGTCGGCCGCGGTGTCGGCCTGGGAGAAGCCGATGTCGGCCTTGCCGCCGGCGAGGAGCTTGATGTTCTCGACCGACGCCGAGGTGACGGACGCGGTGGCTTGGGTGTTGGCGATGTTGGACGACAACTGCTTGGCCAGGCCGCCGCCGTAGACGTAGTAGACGCCCGTCGTGCCGCCTGTGGCGATCGACAGCCGGTTGCCCGAGCCGCCGCCCGCGCCCCCGCCGCAGCCCGCCACGGTCAGGACGGTCGTTGCGACTATCGCAAGAATCCGCTTCACGCTGGGTCCCTTCTCCTTCTTCTGACCAGATGCACGGCGGCGGCCACGGCCAGCACGGCCAGACCGGCGACGATGGGGACGGGCTCGAGGAACAGCAGCAGCACCGCGGCCACGCACGCCAGCACCCGCTCGAACCAGCCGGCCAGGCCGCCCGTCGCCATGGCCAGGGCGGCCACGGCGACGGCCGAGACGGCGGCCATCAGCAGCACGGTGCCGAACGGCCCCTGCCCGAGCAGCGCCTGCCCGTTGGGCGTCAGCACGAAGGCGAACGGCACCAGGAAGGCCGGCAGCGTGTAGCGCCAGGCCATCATCATCGTGCGGTACGTGTTGCCGCCGGTGATCGCCGCCGCCGCGACCGCCGACAGCGCGGTGGGCGGGCTCACCTCCGACAACACCGCGTAGTAGAAGACGAACATGTACGCCTCGGCCTGCGTCACCCCGAGCGCGGTGAGCGCCGGGCCGATGATGACCGCCGCGATGATGAAGCTCGCGGTCACCGGCACGGCCAGGCCCAGCAGCATGACCGCGACGGCGGACATGAGCGTGGTAAGGATCAGGTTGCCCGCCGCGAGGTCCACGATGATCGCGCTGAGGTTGAGGCCCAGGCCGGTCTGGGTGATGACGCCGACGATGATGCCCGCCGCCGCGCACACGGCGGTCACAGGCAGCACCCCCAGCGCGCCGTTGGCCAGCGCCTGACCGAGGCGCTTCGGGCCCATCCGGTGCCGGGGGTCGAGGAACGACAGCCCGAACGCGACCGCCGTGGCGATCACCACCGCCTGGTACGCCGACCGGTCGAGCGCCATCAGCACGACGATGAGGATCAGCGAGCTGAAGTGGTAGCCGAAACGCAGCAGCAGCCGGCCCGCCCGGGGCGCGTCGATCTGCACGGCGTGGGTGCCGAAGCGGCGTGAGTCGATCTCGATGGCCAGGAAGACGCCCAGGTAGTAGAGCAGGGTCGGGATCGTCGCGTACAGCAGCACCTCGAGGTAGCTGACCCGGAGGTATTCGGCGATGATGAACGCCGCCGCGCCAAGCGTGGGCGGCGACAGAATGGCGCCGATGCCGCTGGCGGCCAGGATGCCGCCGGCCGGCTCCTGCGGGTAGCCGGCCCGCCTGAGCACCGGCCAGGCGACGCTGCCGAGGCTGACCGTGGTGGCCACGCCCGAGCCCGACACGGTGCCGAGCAGGAAGCCCGCGGTGGCGACGGTGCGGCCGGGGGCGGAGCGTGACCTGCGGAAGGCGGCGAAGCTCAGGTCGATGAAGAACCGGCTCGCGCCCGAATAGTCCAGCACCGCGCCGTAGATGGTGAACAGGATGATGTAACTCGCGGCCACCTGCATCGGGACGCCGAAGAAACCCTCCGTGCCGGTGTAGAGCTGCGAGACGATCTGGCCGAGATCGAAGCCCCGGTGACCGATGGTCCAGTCGATCGGCAGCCATGACCCGTAATAGGCGTAGAACAGGAAGATGACGCAGATGATGCTCAACGTCATGCCGACGGTCCGGCGTACCGCCTCCAGCAGCAGCACCGTCAGCGCCAGCCCGGCCGTGATGTCGAGCTCGGTCAGCGCCGCGCCCGAGCCCCGGTCGCGGAAGTCGTCGATGGCGGCCAGCGGATAGACCAGCACGGCGAGCGAGGCCGCGGCCAGCAGCCAGTCCATGACGCTCGGCCGCTCCGTCCGCAGCGCGCCCGCCTTGGCCTCGGACGGCGGCACCTCGGGGGCTTCGGGCGGGTGCGCGCCGGTGCCAGGCTCGCGCGGCGTGTCGCCGGCGGGCGCCTCTTCGGTGGAGGTGCCGCCGATCGCGGCCAGGCGGTCGTCGGCCCGGCGGCGGCGCGTCCGCCACTCCATTCGCGGCAGCCACATCTTCCGCCGCAGGAACTCCGTCCAGCCCGAGCGGTAGCAGACGAACACCAGCGGCAGCGCCACGGCCAGGAACGTCATCCGGTGCTGCAGCGCCTCGACCGGCCGGAACACCACCATCAGCGCATAGGCCGACAACAGCCCGCCGAGGATCCACACGACGAGCCGCAGGACGCCGCCGAGCTGACGCGCCGGGCGTTCCTGTTCGTGCGCGGAGACCAGGTCGGCCTCGCGATCGCTCAGCTCGGTCAAGTCGTCCTCCCGACACGGCGTGTTGCAGGGACTTTACGAGCCCCTTAGTTGATCTGGGAAGAGGCCGTTACCTATTTGGTTTCCGTTATCAGTACAAGGGGCGCGAACCCGCCGCGAGCTGCTCGACGGGCACGTCACCGGCCTGGCTGCCGTCCCGCCGCCGCACCGCGACCCCGCCGCCGGCCGCCTCCCGCGGCCCCACGACGAGCTGGTACGGCACCAGCCGGTGCGCCCGGATCCGCGCCCCGAGACTGCCCCGGCCGGCCGGCGCCAGCTCCGCCCGCAGCCCGGCTGCCAGGCAGCGCCGCAGCACCGACTCGGCGGCGGGCAGTTCGGTGTCGGACAGCGGCAGCACCACCGCCTGCACGGGCGCCAGCCAGGCGGGGAACGCGCCGCCGTGCACCTCGATGAGGTGCGCGACCAGGCGCTCGATGCCGCCCACGACGCTGCGGTGCACCATGACGGGCCGCTCGCCGCCGGCGTAGCTCAGGTCGAAGCGCCCGGGTTGGAAGTAGTCGACCTGGACGGTGGACAGGGTGGACTCGCGGCCCGCCGGGTCGGTGATCTGTATGTCGATCTTCGGCCCGTAGAAGGCGCCCTCGCCCCGCTCCTCGTCGTAGTCGCGCCCGCGCTCCTTCAGCACCTCGCGCAGCACCGCCTCCGACCGGGCCCACATGGCGGGGTCGTCCACGAACTTGTCGCCGTCGCCGCGCAGCGACAGCCGGTAGCGGGCGGCCCGGATGCCGAGCTGGGCGTGCGCGGCCTCGATCAGGTCGAGCGAGGCCGACACCTCGGCGGCAGCCTGCTCGGGAGCGCAGAAGATGTGGCCGTCATTGAGCTGGATGGCGCGCACCCTGGTCAGCCCGCCGAGCACGCCGGACAACTCCGAGCGGTACATCCCGCCCAGCTCCGCCAGGCGCAGCGGCAGCTCCCGGCGGCTGCGCCCGCGCGAACGGTAGATGAGCGCGTGGTGCGGGCACAGGCTGGGCCGCAGCACGAACTCCTCGCCGCCGACGTTCATGGGCGGGAACATGTCGTCGGCGTAGTGGGCCCAGTGCCCTGATCGTTCGTACAGCTCCCGCTTGCCGAGCACGGGGGAGTTGACGTGCTGGTAGCCGTTGCGGCGTTCGAGCTCGTACACGTAGTCCTCGATGGCCTTGCGCACGGCCGCGCCCGCCGGCAGCCAGCAGGGCAGGCCGGAGCCGATCAGCGGGTCGGTGTCGAAGATGCCCAGCTCGCGGCCGAGCCTGCGGTGGTCGTTCATGATCGTCCTTTGCGTGGAAAGGGCGAACGACCGTGTTCCCGGGCGTTCGCCCGGGAGCATGGAGTCAGCGCGCCTGGACGAGGTCCGGCGTCGTCGTGACGAGTGCGCGCTGCATGCGATCACCGTAACATCCGGGGGCGGCGCGAAGAAATCCTTCAAGCCGACCTCAAGAATGGCAAATGATATAAAGAGCCGGTGGCCGAGATCACCCTGGACGTCCGCCAGCTGCAGGCGTTCGCGGAGGTCGGCTACCAGGTCGCCGGAGGTGGCGGCGCGTACGCCGCGATGGCGGCGCTGCGCCGCTTGGTCCCGCTCGACGCCTACGAGTTTGTCGCCTACGACCCCGCCACCGGGCGGCACCGGAGTGTCGTGTCCGACGGGCACCCGCGCATCGACCGCGACGCGGCGGAGGAGTACGCCGGGCTGGAGGCCTACCGCAGGGCGCTGGCCACCAGGGCGCCGGTCGGCATGCCGGAGCCGGGCACCGAGCGCTATTTCCGGCGCCATCTGGCCCCCTACGGATGGCGGGCCGGGCTGACCACGCCGCTGTTCCTCGGCGGTGGCCGCTACACCGGGCTGCTGCACCTGGTCTCCCGCGGCGACTTCCCGCGCCGTGCGAAGGCGCTCGTCGCCGCCGCGAGCCCCATGCTGGCCCACGTCACCGACCTGACCCGCTGCGTCATCGACCCGGTGGGGCTGCCTTCCGGCTTCCGCGCGGTCGCCTTCGACCGGCTCGGCACCCGCCGCGAGGTGCCGGGGCGGGAGATCTCGCCCGCGCTGTGGGGCGACCCGGCGATGGCCGCATTCGCCCGCGCGTTCATCGACTCGCGCGAGCTGAGCCGGCACGGGCTCTGGCTCGACGGCGCCGGTGGGTGGCACGAGCTGCGCCTGCTCAGGGCGGGCGTCGGGTTCCAGGGAGCGCTCCAGGGCGCCGTCGCCGCCGAGCGCCCGTGCCCGCTGCCCTACGACCTCACGGGCCGGGAGGTGGACGTGCTCACCAGGGTGGCCGCGGGCGACTCCAATCCGCAGATCGCCGCCGCGCTCGTGCTCAGCGTCCGCACGGTCACCACCCACCTGGAGCACATCTTCGCCAAGCTGGGTTGTGACAGCCGCACCCGGCTCACCACCAAGGCACTCGCCGAGGGGTTGTGCCGCCTCGACGTGCGGGGCGCGGACGGGCGGTGGAAACGTGGCGATCGCCGAGGCGCCGTGGAAGACTGATCGCCGTGCAGGACGACGTCCACCGCTACAACCGGGAACGCTGGGAAGCCCTGGTGGAGGCGGATGCCTTGTTCACCCGGCCCATGCTCGGCCTGGACGCGGAGAAGGCCCGCGCCTATCTGGGCCTGGAGCGGCTGGGCCTTCCCGGCGACCTCGCGGGCAGGAAGGTGCTCTGCCTGGCGGGGGGAGGCGGGCAGCAGTCCGCGGCCTTCGCCCTGCTCGGAGCCGACGTGACGGTGCTCGACATCTCCTCGGGGCAACTGGCGCGTGATCGCTCGGCCGCCGAGCACCACGGCGTCGACATCAGCACCGTCCAGGGGGACATGCGGGACCTGTCGGTCCTCGGTGACGCGTCGTTCGACCTGGTCTGGCACCCGTACTCGCTGACGTTCGTCCCCGACTCCCGGATCGTCTTCCGCGAGGTCGCGCGCGTCGTCGCCGCGGGCGGCCACTACTACCTGATGTGCGCCAACCCGTTCTTCGCCGGGCTCACCCACGAGTCGTGGAACGGCGAGGGCTACACGCTGTGGCAGCCCTACGCCGACGAGGTCATGACCAGCTATCCCGACCAGGAGTGGGTCTACGACCGCACACCGCCGGGCCGTGCCGTCCCCGCGCCGAGGGAGTACACACAGACGTTGGGCCGGATCGTCGGCGGCCTGACCGGGGAGGGCTTCGTGCTGAGGCTCCTCTCCGAGGTCCGCGGTGACGACCGCGACGCGGAACCGGGGAGCTGGCAGCACTTCATGACGGTGGCGCCGCCCTGGCTCGAATTCGTCTGGCAGCTCCACCCCGGCCTCCCCGGAGACTGAGGGGATCGTTCCAAAAGCGGGCCTAGACGGCGAGCCCCGCAGCCACGCGGCCCTGGAGCAGCTCGAACCAGACGGTCGTCGATCCGTCCTCGCGGGTGAAGCCCCAGCGGTGGCTGAGCGCCTCGATCAGCGGCAGCCCCCGGCCGCTGGTCGCCTGCGCACTCGTACGGCACACGCACGGAGGTCCCTCCGACCCCGCGTCCGCCACGAACACCCGCACCAGCGTGTCCGAGCGCGTCACGGTCACCGTGAACGAACCTCCGGCGCCGGACCGGCTGTGCAGCACCGCGTTCGTGGCCAGCTCGCTGGTGAGCAGCACGACGTCGTCGTGGAGCGGGTGGTCGCGGCCGAGCGCGTCCGTCACGAGGCTTCTGGCCCTGGACACCTGGGAGGGGCTTCCCGGCAGCCTGGCCACGAGATCGTGCCCGGCGGGCGGATCGCGATCCTCGGTCCCATCGACGCGGTGCAAGTCCGGCGGTGCCACGGCGACCTCCCCCAAAATCCGGTGACCTTATGAGACGCGCCAGAGGGGTGCTGGAGATTATCGCGAAAAGGTAGGAATGGGCTTTCCCAAGGTCGCCTGCGCTGTGTCCCGCGGCGACCGAGTACGCTGCGATCGACGAGTCGTCCAGACCCCGGGGGGAGCGGGAGCGTGCGAGGAGGTGGCGTGAGCAGCCTGGAGGCCGTCTGGGTGCGGCCGTTCGACCGGCCGGGCGCGGCGGTCGTGACCGGCGTCTTCGACATCCTGCACGTGGGTCATGTGCGCTATCTGGGGGCGGTGGCCGAACGCGGCCTGCCGCTGGTCGTCGGCGTCGAGGACGATCCGCGGGTGCGGGCGTGGAAAGGCCCGAGCCGGCCGCTCAACCCGGCGGCCGAACGCGCCGAGGTGCTGGCGGCGCTGCGCTTCGTGACCGGGGTGTTCATCGTGACGGGGCCGCCCGAGGCCCACGGTCCTGAGGACTACATCGACCTGCTCGCCCCGATGCGGCCGGGCGCGCTGGCGCACACGAAGGGCGACCCGCACGCGGGCGCTCGGGCGGCCGCGGCGGCGATCCTGGGGACGGAGTGCTGGGAGATGGACGCCGTCCCCGGCCGCTCGACCACCCGCATCGTCAACGCGGCGGGCAAGGGCTGACCACCGGTCGCGGGGCCGCCGGACCCTGTCGTGCACGCCGTACGAGGCGGTGCCGGACAGGTCCGGGGCGGCGCAGGCACCGCTCGGCCGGACACCGTTGGGGTCCGGCGGGCGCTCGGCCGGGCGCTGGTCCAGGCATGTCGCGGGGGCCGTGGGCCATGATCGCGTAACCTTGGCTGTCATGACGGGTGACCTCGTGGCGAGACAGGTGACCAACCTGCTGGCACCGCAGGTGCTGGTCATCGTCATGCCGCCGGTCGTGGGCCCGCTCGCGCAGGGTTGGAGCGGCGCGGCGTGGGGCCTGGTCGCCTCGGCGTTCTGCGGTGGCGTGCCGGCGGCGGTGATCGCGATCGGCGTGCGCTCGGGGCGGCTCGACTCGCACCACATCGTCGACCGCGCCCGCCGTACCCGCCCGTTGCTGGCCGCGGTGGCGGCGGTGCTGGTGGCGCTGGCGCTGCTGGTCGTCATGGGCGCGCCGAGGCTGCTCGTCGCCACCGTGACCGCGATGCTGGCCGCGCTGGCGGTGACCGTGCCGATCACGCTGCGCTGGAAGATCTCCTTCCACGCCGCCGTCTGCGCGGGCACGGTGGTGGTGGTCGCGCACGTGCTGCCCTTTTGGCCGGCCGCCGTCGCCGGGGCCGCCGTCGTGGCGCTGGTGTGCTGGGCCAGGGTGCGCCTGACGCACCACACCTGGGCGCAGGTGGTGGCGGGCACGGCGGTGGGGGTGCTGGTGACGTGGGCCACGCTGGCCGCGTTCGGGCTGGGATTCCCACTGGGGTGACCAATGGCATGAGCACGGAATAGGGGCGTGCGCGCGGCGGTTGCCGCGAGCATGGATGCCACGAAACGCGGCCGGGTACGCGTCGAGCGCACGGCCAAACGGGTGCGGACCTACCTCGGAGGCCGGGCGGTGGCCGACACCACCTCCGCCCTGCTGGTGTGGGAGGTTCCCTACTATCCGGCCTACTACTTCCCGCTGGCGGACGTCGACGAGTCGGCGCTCAAGCCGGCCGGCACGGTCGGGCACTCGCCGAGCAGGGGCGACGGCCTTGTGCACACGGTCACCGCGGGCGCCAAGGAGGCTCCCGGCGCGGCGCTGGTCTACCGCGACTCTCCGCTGGAGGAGATCCGCGGCCACGTGCGCTTCGAGTGGGACGCCATGGACGCCTGGTTCGAGGAGGACGAGGAGGTCTTCTTCCACCCGCGCGACCCGTACACGCGGGTGGACATCCTGCCGAGCTCGCGGCACGTGCGCGTCGAGGTCGACGGGGTGACCGTGGCCGACTCCCGCAGCCCGCACATCCTCTTCGAGACGGGGCTGCCGGCCCGTTACTACCTGCCGAAGCCGGACGTGCGGCTCGACCTGCTGGAGCCCACCGGCACGGTCACGCACTGCCCGTACAAGGGGTCGGCCGAATACTGGTCGGTCAACGGCAAGGAGGACCTCGCCTGGTCCTACCGGACACCGCTGCCCGAGAGCGAGCGGATCGCCGGGCTGGTCGCCTTCTACGACGAGAAGCTCGACGTCTACCTCGACGGTGAGCTGCAGGAGCGTCCCAAGACCAAGTTCGCCTGAGCCGGCGGCTCCGTCACGCCGCCTGGGCTCAGGGGAGGGGCGCGCCGGGCGGCTCAGGCGATCAGGCGGGCGAGCACCCGGGTGCCGAACTCCAGCCCCTCCACCGGCACCCGCTCGTCCTTGCCGTGGAACATCCCGAAGTAGTCGAGGTCCGGCCGGAGCATGAGCGGCGCGAAGCCGTACCCCTTGATGCCGATCCGCGCGAACGACTTCGCGTCCGTGCCCCCCGCCATCACGTACGGCACCGGCCGTGCGAGCGGGTCCTCGGCCATGAGGGAGCCCGCCAGCTCGTCGAAGAACACCGACGGGTACGGCGCGGCGGGCGCGTCCTCCAGGTTGACGAACTCGCGGGTGATCTTGGGCCCGAGCAGCGCGTCGATGGTCTCCAGGAACTCCTCGCGCAGCCCCGGAAGGTACCGCCCGTCCACGTGCGCCCCGGCGGTCGAGGGCACCACGTTGACCTTGTAGCCGGCGTCCAGCATCGTCGGGTTCGAGGAGTTGCGGATCTGGCCCTTGAACAGGCTGCCGAGCGGTCCCAGGCGGGCGGCCTCCTCGTCCAGGCGGTCGAGGTCGATACGCTGCCCGGTGATCTCCGACAGGTGCTCGATGAGCGCCGCGACCGGCGGCGTCAGGCGTACCGGCCACTGGTGCGAGGCCACCCGCGACAGGGCGTGCGCGAGCGTCGCGACGGGGTTGTCCACGGCGGGGCGGGAGCCGTGGCCGGCCACGCCGTGCGCGGTCAGCGTCATCCAGGCGGTGCCGCGCTCGCCCACCGCGATCGGGTAGACGCGGTGCTCGCCGGAGGCCACGCTGAAGCCGCCCGACTCGCTGATCGCCTCCGTGACGCCGTCGAACAGCTCACGGTGCTCGGTCACGGCGTGCCGCGAGCCGAAGTCGCCCGTGGCCTCCTCGTCCGCGAGGAACGCCAGCACGAGGTCCCGCTTCGGACGCGCCCCCCGGGCCGCCAGGTGGAGCACGGTCGCGAGGGTCATCGCGCACGAGCCCTTCATGTCGACCGCGCCCCGTCCGTACACGCATCCGTCCACGATCTCCCCGGAGAACGGGTGCATCCGCCACTCGGCCGGGTCGGCGGGCACGACGTCGAGGTGGCCGTGGATGAGCAGCGCGTCGGGGGAGTCGCCGGCGATCCTGGCGACGACGGTGGTCCGTTTCGGCGCCGACTCGAACACCACGGGTTCCAGCCCGGCGTCGGCCAGCAGGGTGGCGACGTACTCGGCGGCTGGCCGCTCACCCGAGCCCGGGTTGGTGGTGTCGAACCTGATCAGATCCGAGCAGATCTCGGCAACGCTCTTCATGCTCTCCCCTTAAGCGTCAACGGCGGCACCTCGGGCGTCTCCATGTCGAAGATCAGCCCGTAGAAGGCCAGCTCGGCCTCCAGCACCGCGACGATGGTCTCCTCCCTGCGCCAGCCGTGCTGCTCGCCAGGGAACGTCAGCAGGGCCCACGGTCTGCCGTGCCGGTCCAGCTCGGCGGTGAACCGCTCGGCCTGCCCGACGTCCACGATCGCGTCCTCCAGGCCGTGCAGCATCAGGCACGGGCCCGACGCGCGGGCGGCGTTCAGCAGCGGCGAACGCTCGGTGTAGCGCTGCCGCGTCTCGGGCAGCGGCCCCACCAGGCCGTCGAGGTAGCGGGACTCGAAGTCGTGCGTCTCCGCGGCCCAGCTCTCCGGATCGGTGATCGCGTAGTGCGCGACCCCGCCCGCGAACACGTCGCTGTGGACGAGCGCCGCCACCGTCGTCCAGCCCCCGGCGCTGCCGCCGCGCACGGCGATCCTCGACGCGTCGGCCCGGCCCAGCTCCACCAGGCCGCGGGCGACCTTTGCGCAGTCCTGCACGTCGACCACGCCCCACTGGTGGCGCAGCCGTTCCCGGTAGGCCCGGCCGTAGCCGGTCGAGCCGCCGTAGTTCACCACGGCCACGCCGATGCCCCTGCTGGTGAAGTAGGCGATCTCCAGGTCGAGCACGATCGGCATGTGCCCGGTCGGCCCGCCGTGCACGAAGATCACGTATGGGCTCGGGCCGGTGGCCCCCGACGGCGGGTAGAGGTGCGCGTGCACGTCCTCGATGGTCATCGCCTCCGGCGTGGGCAGCAGGGCCCGGTCCGGCAGCGGCTTGGGCTCCGACACGATCTCGTATGCGCCGTCGAGCCCGACCAGCGCGACCTCCAGCGGTGTGTACGGCGTCGCGCGCACCGCCGCCACCCGGCCGTCCGCCACCGACACGGTCGAGGACCAGTGGGTGGCCGTGCCGCCGATCTCGCGCAGGTCGCCGGTCTCGGGGTCCAGCACGCCGAGGCGGCGGCGGTCGGCGGTGCCGTACACGACGACCAGGTCATCGTCGTCCGCGAGCGCCATGTACGTCATGCCGGGTTTCCACGCCGCGCTGCCGAACTCCAGCTCCATCGGGGTGAGGTTGCGGCCCGGCCCGCCGCCGGCGGGCACGAGGTGCACGTTCCACCAGCCGGTGGGGTCGGTGACCGCGTACAGCGCGGTGTCGTCGCGCCACTCGGCCTGGGCGACCGACTCGCGCGGGCCGCCCGCCACCACCCGGTGGGGGCCGGCCGTGCCGTCCGGCCGCAGCTCGGCCACGCACAGCTCGGTGCCGTCCCAGGGCATGTTGGGGTGGTCCCAGCCGATCCACGCGACGGAGCGGCCGTCGGGTGAGATCCGCGGGTTCATCAGGAAATGGTGCGCCTTGACGATGACCCTGACCTGGCCGCCGTCCAGGGGCACCGCCACCAGGTCCCGCACGTCGTCCGTCTCCCTGACCGCCCACACCTCCTCACGTCCCGGGGGCAGGTACAGGTCCGCGTATCGGTACGTACCCACAGGAGTGATCCCCACCGGGTCGCCTCCCGCGTCGAGACGGTAAAGGCGCTGGTCGGCCCAGTTGGTGAAGACGAGACCGCCGCCGGGCAGGGGGCGCCAGGAGCGGCCGCCGTACTCGACCACCCGGTTGCGCGCGTTCCAGCCGGGCGGCAGGACGTCCACGCGGGAGCCGCCGGGGAGGCGGCGCACCACGCAGCGCCGGCCGCCCTCGTGCGGGCGCGGCTCGTCCCACCAGACCTCGGTGCCTGAGGGCGTTGCCACGGCCTCCACCCACTGAGGGCCGCCGTCGGTACGGGCTACGTCGATCGGTCGAATACTCATCAATTCACCAATTGCCATTCGTACAGGGAGGAAGGGGATGTTCGGGTGGGTGAAGGATGTACACGATCCCGCCGCTGCTCCGGAGCCACACACGCTCGAACGCCGCCCGCGGATAGACCCGGCGGACCTCCGCCCCGACCGGCGTGGCCGGATCGTTCACGACGACGTCGCCCCCGGCGGTGAAACCCGTCACGACCAGGATGTGCCCGTTCGTCGAGTAGCCGGCGCCGGCCAGCTCGCCCGCCTTGAACGACTGCGACGTGATCACGGGGATGCCGGCCCGTACGAACCGCTCCAACTCCGCCGCCGACCGCAGCCGCGTGACGAAGCCGGCCAGGCCGTACCGGCCCGCGTAGGCGACGTTGAACGGCCAGTTGCCGGTGCCCTGGTAGCTCTCGTCGTACACGCCCATGGCCGCGTGATCCACCATCGGAGCGGGATCGTCCGCCCCGACCCAGGCCAGCTCGTCCGGGCCAGGACCGCGGCCCCAGAAGCCGAGCACCATGGCCACCGAAGCGGGGCCGCACCAGTTCGCCCCGCCACCGTCCCAGCGGGGGTGGTGGCCGGTGTGCGCGTACTGCGAGTACCGGGGCACCGCCAGCTCGACGGCAACCACGTGCGCGGTGGCACGCGCGGCGCTCGGCGCGGCCGGGTGACGGGGGAGGGCCGAGGCCATCACGCCCACGCCGGTGACGCGGGCGCCCTCGCCGTGGCGGGTGATCCGGAGCTGGCACGTCACGACGGGACGCCGGGCGACGAACGTGTCCACCGCCACGTCGCCGTCCCCGTCGCCCTGGCCGGGGACGGATGTGCGCGGATCGCCGTGCTCGGACCAGCGGCCCATGACGTACCACTTGGTGCGGGCGCCGGACGCCGTCCTGGCGCGCAGCGCGATCTCGATCCAGGCGCCGGGCGGGGTGCGGGCCGTCCACGAGGGGACGAGTTGCGTGGCGGCGAAGCCGATCGGGTGCTCCTCGCCGGTCCAGGTGCCCGGGCCGTCGCCGGGCACCGCGAAGCGGGCGAAGGCCACGGGGGACAGGTCGACGGTGAGCACCACCCATATTGTGCTTTCGCACCCCGTGTCGCACATCGGATGGTTTACGTACCCGCCCGGGTCGTCACGACGGGCGGCATCCGCGCCGGGGACGCCCGCCGCCCGCCCGTGCCGAGCAGGCGCGCGCGGCCCCGGTGGTCAGAGATACAGGCCGGTCGAGTCGTTGCCGAAGGAGTGGGGAATCTCGCGGCCCGAGCGGAGCGCGTACAGCTCCGCGAGCGTCGTGCCCGACGGGCCAACGCCCTGCGAGGTGCCGAGCCACGCGATCGCCTCGTCCCTGCTCAGCGGCCCCACCTCGAGCTGCGCCAGACAGCGGCCCGGGCGCACGACGGCGGGGTGGAGGCGGGCGAGGTCCTCGTTCGTGGTGATCGCCACGAGCACGTCGCGGCCCTGGCCGAGCAGGCCGTCCGTCAGGTTGAGCAGGCGCGACAGCCCCTGGCCCGCCTGGGCCTTGGCTCCGGCGCTGATCAGCTCGTCGCAGTCCTCCAGGACGAGCAGCCGCCAGCGCTGGGCGTCCTCGTCGGTGTCGTAGCCCACCGCCACCTCCATGAGATAGCCGGGCTCGTTGAACAGCCGCTCGGGGTCGAGCACGCAGTCGACCTGGCACCAGTCGCGCCACTGCTTGGCCAGGGTGCGCAGCAGCGTGGTCTTGCCGGTGCCCGGCCGGCCGTGCAGGAGGATGAGCCGGCCGTTCACGTCGGAGGGCGTGACGGACATCAGCTTGCCGAGGGACCCGCGCACCTGGCCGGAGTAGTTGCCGCTGATCTCGTCCCACGACTGGGCCGTGATCGGCCGCTCCGAACGGGTGCCGCCGTGCGTGCCGCGCCACCAGAAGCCCATCTCGACGTGGTCGACGTCCGGCACGGCCTCTTCCGCGCCCTCGATGGCCTCGTGGAGCACCGACTTGGCCAGTTCCTCGCTCACCGCCGTCACGCTGACCGTGGCCGTGCGGTCGCGGTGGCGCACGACGCGCAGGGTCCAGCCGTCACCGCTGATGAGCCGCGACTCCGGGCCGTCCTCGACCCGCGCCGTGCGCACCACCCGGCCTTCGGCGGGGCTGAGCGTGGCCTCGGGGCGTACGCGCTCCAGGTTGGCCAGCCGGGACCACGGCTGCGCGCCGGTCGCGAACGGCGACAGCGCCAGGGCGTCGATGAGGTCGATGGCGGAGTCGGCGTCGTCGATGCAGATGTTCATCGGCAGCGCCGAGGCGTCCGGGCTGGGGAACGGCACCTCCCTGATCACAGACATATCGGTAATGATCTCCGCGGGGTCGTCGGATGTCGAAGGGTTTCCTGGAGGTACAGTGCTCATTCCTTGTCGAGGGTACCCGTCTGCGTGATGAGACCGAGGCCGGGCACGTCGCGCCAGGTATAGGTGAGCGAGTCGCCCTGCAGCTCCAGCACGATGGTGCCGGGGACGCAACCGCCCTCGTTCTGGCCGAGGGCGAACGTCAGCCGGGTCTGCGCCACCTCGGTCAGCGTGATGGTGCCCCTGCAGTCGTCGTCGCCGTCGCGTTCCGACCACTTGGCGGTGGACTCGCCCTCCTTCAGCTCCACCCTGTTCTCGTTGTCGTCGGGGTCCATCGGGTTGGTGCTGGTGGTACGGCCCCTCCAGTCACCCTCGAAGCGGGCCGGGATCCGCATTTCCCGGGCGGACGGCTCGGACCCGGCGGGGGAGGCGTCGGCGGACGCGGTGCCGGAAACGGACGGCGACGCCGAGTCCGGCTGCCCGGTCGGCGACGGTGTGCCGGCGGCCTGCGACCGCGTGGGAGGGACGGCCGTGGGCGAGCGGTCACCCGTCACGAACGGGGCGCCCTCGATGAACAGGGCCGTGGCCGCGCCCGCGGCCAGGGCGACCACGACCGCCGTCGCGCCGATCAGCCACCCGCGTTTACGGGTGCCTCGCGTCTCGCGGGTTTCCTCCTCGCCGCCCCGCGACCCCGTGGAGCCGGCGGACGGCGCCGCGCGCCCCAGGCCGGCGGACGGCGCTCCGGACGCCGCGGAGGGTCCGGGGC